>SBFU01000497.1 GCA_006227785.1 Burkholderiales bacterium | reverse complement strand
CCCCCGGTAGTTCATGTCCATGTTGTACCAGTGGTTCATGGCTGCACCGACGATGACCATGGATTTGCCACGGGTCTTGTGGGCGTTGTCGGCGAATTCCCTGGCCACCTGGATCACCCGATTCCGGGGCACACCGGTGATTTTCTCCTGCCAGGCGGGGGTGAAGGGGATGTCGTCGTCGTAGCTGGTGGCGACGTTGCCGCCGCCGAGGCCGCGGTCGATGCCGTAGTTGGCCATGGTCAGGTCGTAGACGGTGGCGACCCGGGCGGTGCTGCCGTCGGCCAGTTGAATCTGGCGCACCGGTACTTGTCTGGGCAGGATTTCATCGTGCTCGCAGTAGTTCCAGTACTCGTTGCTCTCGTCGGCGGCAAAGTGGGGGAAGGACACCGAGGCCGTTTCTCCGCCGATCAGTGACAGTTGCAGTTTTACTTCCCGGCCCTGGGAGCCCTCGCGGGGTTCGATATTCCACTTGCCCTGCTCGCCCCAACGATAGCCGATGGCGCCCAGCGGCGATACCAGGCCGCCGTCGGCCTCGTCGATGGCGATGGTTTTCCACTCCGGGTTGTTGTCCTGGCCGAGTTTGCCGTCCAAGTCGGAGGCGCGCAGGAAGCGGGTCGGACAGAGGTTGCCATCCTGCTCTTCCAGCATCACCAGCATCGGCATGTCGGAGTAGCGGCGCACGTACTCGGTGAAGTACTCGCTGGGCTTCTCCAGGTGGAATTCCTTAAGGATCACGTGACCAAAAGCCATACCCAGGGCGGCGTCGGTGCCCTGTTTCGGGTTCAACCACATGTCGGTCAGCTTGGCCACTTCCGAGTAGTCGGGGGTGATGGCGACGGTCTTGGCACCCTTGTAGCGCACCTCGGTGAGGAAGTGGGCGTCGGGGGTGCGGGTCTGGGGCACGTTGGAACCCCAGGCGATGATGTAGTTGGAGTTGTACCAGTCGGCAGACTCCGGCACGTCGGTCTGCTCGCCCCAGGTCATCGGCGAGGCCGGCGGAAGGTCGCAGTACCAGTCGTAGAAGCTCAGGCAGACTCCGCCGATCAGCGACAGGTAGCGGGCGCCGGCGGCGTAGGACACCATCGACATGGCGGGAATCGGCGAGAAGCCGATGATGCGGTCCGGCCCGTACTGCCTGGCGGTGTAGACATTGGCCGCGGCGATGATTTCGTTGACTTCGTCCCAGGAGGAGCGCACGTAGCCACCCAGGCCGCGCTTGCTCTTGTAGCTGGCGGCGCGCACCGGGTCCTCGACGATAAAGGCCCAGGCATCCACCGGGTTGTCGAACTGCTTGCGGGCATCCCGCCACAGCTTCAGCAGCGGCTTGCGCACTTTCGGGTACTTGAGGCGGTTGGCGCTGTAGATATACCAGGAATAGCTGGCGCCGCGGGGACAGCCCCGGGGTTCGTGGTTGGGCAGGTCCGGGCGGGCGCGCGGATAGTCGGTCTGCTGGGTTTCCCAGGTGATCAGGCCGTTCTTGACGTAGATTTTCCAGCTGCAGGAACCGGTGCAGTTCACCCCGTGGGTGGAGCGCACGATCTTGTCGTGCTGCCAGCGCTGGCGGTAGCTGTTCTCCCACTCGCGGTTCTGGTTGCGGGTCTCGCCGTGACCGTCGGCGAATTCTCCCGTCACGGTTTTCTTGAAGAATTGCAAGCTGTCGAGGAAATGGCTCATAGCGTTACTCTCTCTCTTGGTCGGCGCTAATAAGTCGCCGACTCGGGTTCTAGCTCAGTTGGCCGGCGGCCTCGGGCCACCGGCGCGGTGGGTTACTCCTGTTACGGGTTGTAGAATTCCCCGTCCTTGTGCTGGGAAAAGTGTTCCCCGCAGTGGGGGCACTGAATGGTGGTGTCGCCGCGGCTTTTGCGCAGGTAGAACCACCAGTTGATGCCGATACAGACCGCGTAGAAGGCGGCGAAGCCGATCAGCGCCACTTCAGGAGTGGTGGCATTGATCTGTTCACCGATCACTTTCGGGATGTAGAAGGCACCGTAGGCGGCCACTGCTGAAGTCCAGCCCAGTACCGGACCCGCCTGCTCCTTCGGGAACACCATGGCGATGGTGCGAAAGGTGGAACCGTTGCCGATGCCGGTGGCGGCGAACAGCACCAGGAACAGCAGGAAGAAGGGCAGGAAGAACTCTTCAGGGGTGGCGGAGTTGTAGGCGGCCTTCATGTAGTAGGCCACGCCCAGGGCACTGCCCACCATCACCACGGAGCAGATCTGTGTGACCAGGGCACCGCCCAGCTTGTCGGCGATCCAGCCGCCCACCGGGCGGATCAGGGCGCCGATAAAGGGGCCCATCCAGGCGTACATCAGGGCGCTGGGACCGTTCGGGTTGATGGTGTCGTGGGTCATCACACCGTCCACCATCACATGCTGGTAACCGAAGATCACCTTGATGGCCAGCGGGAATGATGCGGCGTAGCCGATGAAGGATCCGAAGGTCATGGTGTAGATGACACTCATCACCCAGGTGTGGGGGTTGTTGAAGATCTTGTACTGGCGCGTCAGGCTGGTGCGAATGGCGCCGGGCAGCATCTTCAGCCAGAACACTGTGGAGCCGATCACCAGTACCATGGCGATCTCGTTGGGCACACCGAAACCGGAGCCGTTGGCGGATTCCGGCAGCAGCAGCCACAGGCCCACGGCGGCGGTGATGAAGCCGATCAGCAGCATGCCGGTGATCATGCCGAAGCTGGCCACCGGGTTGGGGATTTCCGGGGAGACTTCCTGGGTGCGGATGTTGTTCATGCCGAACCAGCCGGCGAAAGCCAGTGGAATCAGCAGCACCAGCCAGATGTAGCCGGCGTTGTGAATCCAGGTCTCGCTGCCGGCGGGAATCTTGCCGATCAGGGTGCCGGAGGTGTTTTGCAGGATCATGGAATCGCCGCCGAACAGGCCGAAGGTCATTACCAGCGGAATCAGGATCTGCATGGTGGTGACGCCGAAGTTACCCAGTCCGGCGTTCAGGCCCAGGGCCAGTCCCTGCTGCTTCTTCGGGAAGAAGAAGCTGATGTTGGACATGGACGAGGCGAAGTTGCCGCCGCCGAAGCCGGAGAGCAGCGCCAGGGCCTGGAACACCCACAGCGGTGTGTTCTTGTCCTGCAGCGCGATACCGGTGCCCAGGGCGGGGATCATCAACAGCGCGGTGGTGAAGAAGATGGTGTTGCGCCCGCCGCACAGTCGTATGAAGAAGCTGCTCGGTATGCGCAGGGTGGCACCGGTCAGGCCGGCGATGGCGGTGAGGGTAAACAGTTCGGCTTTCTCGAATGGAAAGCCCAGGTTGAGCATCTGCACCGTGATAATGCCCCAGTACAACCACACGGCGAAGCCGCACAGCAGGCTGGGGATGGAAATCCACAGATTGCGGGTGGCAATCTTTTTGCCTTCGGATTCCCAGAACCGGGTATCCTCGACATCCCATTTTTGTAGATCGGCCATGATGGCTCTCCTCGTGAGTACAGTCTTATAACGTTAAAAAATCGTCGGCTTTCGCCTGGTCCAGCCGGTGACGGAACTCATCTAGCTTAATAGCGTAGAACATCAGCACCATGCAGGCGGCGAGTACGCCGTAGAGCAGCATGAAACAGGAGCTGCGGATGCCGGTGAGGTCGGCGGCCACCCCGAACAGAATCGGCAGTGAGAAGCCGCCGAGGGCGCCGATGGCGGCGACCGCCCCTCCCACCACGCCGACGTTATCCGGGTAGTAGTCGTAGATGATCCGGTAGATGCTGGCCTTGCCGAAGCCCATCGCCAGGCCCGTCACAAAGGTCAACAGCACGAACACCCACAGGTTGATGTGGATGTCCAGGAACAGGTCCCGCTCGATGCCGTGGATAGTCATGGTGGTGGGCGGGTAGGACAGGAAGAACAGGCACACCAGGCACACCCAGAACACCGACCAGTTGATGCGGCGGGCGCCGAAGTTGTCGGCGAACCAGCCACCCAGGGCGCGGATGATCGCCGCCGGCAGGGTGAACAGCAGGGTGACAAAGGAAGCGGTTTTCAGGTCGAGGCCGTATTCCCCCACGTAGTACTGGGGCAGCCACAGGGTCAGTGCCAGAAAGCCGCCGAACACAAAGTAGTAGTAGAGGCCGAAGCGCCATACCCGCAGTTCCCGCAGGGGGCACAATTCCTCCGCCCAGGACTTCCTGACGCGTCGGCCTTCCCTGCTGTCCGGGGAAAACCAGAACAACAGAGCGATGAGCAGCAGCAGGGCGCCGTAGATATTGGGCAGCGCCTGCCAGCCGTATTTGATCATGATCAGGGGCGCCGCCAGGTTGGTGATGGCAGCTCCGGCGTTGCCGGCACCGAAAATGCCCATGGCGGTGCCCTGCAGGGAGCGCTCGAACCAGCCGGACACCAGGCTGATGCCGGTGGCGAAGGTACCTCCGGCAACGCCCAGTGCCAGGCCGACGGTGAGAAACTGGCCGAAGGTTCTGGCGTAGGGGAGCACAAACAGGGCTGCAGCGACGATCAGCGACTGCACCAGGAACACCATCCGACCGCCAAAGTGCTCTGCCAGCACGCCGCTGATCAGGCGGGCCAGGGCGCCGGTGAGAATCGGC
>SBFU01000168.1 GCA_006227785.1 Burkholderiales bacterium | reverse complement strand
AGCTGAGGCAAACGCTCCGACAGCGTGCGGCCACCGGCGGGTTCGGTGGGGACCTGCACACCCGACTGGGCGCCGGTGGCCACGGCCCCGTCTTCCGACACCCGGCTGCGCACCGCCATCAGCAAAGAGGCCACCGCCAGAACCCCGATGATGAGCACACCCGGTCGCTGCAGAAATCCCCAACCGTAGAACTGCAGCGCCTGGTAGAGATAGTTTTCCACCTGGCCGGAGAGCACGAAGCCAATCAGGAAGGCGGGGCGTGGCCAGCCAAAGCGGCGCAGGAAGATGCCCAGAATGCCGATGGCAAACAGCACCAGCAGGTCGGTCAGGTCGCGCCGGGCCTGGAACGCTGCGAAACAGATCAGCATGATCATCGCTGGGGCGATCAGGTTGAACGGCACGAAGGTGAGCCGTGCAATGGGGGCGGCCAGCAGGAAGCAGATGAAGGCCCCCACGATGCTGGCGATGGCCAATGTCCAGGCAATGGTGTAGGTCAGCCCCAGGTCGGTGGTCACCATGTTGGGACCGGGCTGCAAGCCCAGCAGCACCATGCCACCGAGAAACACCGCCATCGAACCGGAGCCCGGAATGCCGAACAGCAGCGTGGGCATCAGCGCACCGCCCTGCAGTGCGTTGTTGGCCGACTCGGGCGCGATCACGCCACGGACGTCGCCCTTGCCGAACTGGCTGCTGTCCTTGCTCGACTGCACCACATGGCCATAGGCGATCCAGTCCACCACCCCGCCCCCCAGTCCGGGGATGGCACCAATGAAAGTGCCCAGGGCCGAGCAGCGCATGACCAGGAACCAGTGCCTGAACGTGTCCTTGACACCTTGCAGCCAGCCCGCGCCCAGCGTGGCGCCGGATGCAATCGGGCGGTGCCGGCGCATGAGTTCGGCCAGCTCCGGGATGGCGAACAGCCCCAGGCCGATGATCACCAGGGGAATGCCGTCCTGCAGGTAGTCCAGCTTGAGGTCAAACCGGCTTTCGCCCGTGGCCGGCGCGGCACCAATCGCACCGAACATGATGCCCAGTCCGCAGGCGGCCACACCGCGCACGATGCTGGCACCCGCCAGCACCCCAACCACCGACAGGCCCAGCACCGCAAACATGAACAGTTCGGCGGTGGAGAACATCAGGATGAGGGGCTTGGCCACCACCACGAAACCGGTCAGCAGAATCGCCCCGAAAACGCCCCCCATCAGCGATGCCGAGAAGGCTGCGCTCAGCGCGCGTGCCGCCTGGCCCTTCTTGGCCAGCGGATAGCCGTCGAGCACGGTGGCCTGGCTGGCGCTGGAACCCGGGATGCCCATCAACACCGATGTGAAGGTGTCGCCGGTCGGGATCACCGCCACCATGCCGACCAGCATGGCGATGGCCGAGACCGGATCCATGCCGTAGATGAACGGCATCAGCAGCGACATGCCGGCGATCCCCCCCAGGCCCGGCAGGATGCCGACGCCCAGCCCCACCACGATACCCAGCAACATATAGGTCAGGTGTTGCAGGCTCATGAGGCCGGTGAAGGCGGTCTGCATGGATTCCAACATGGCGATCTCCGGACTGGCGACTGAGGATCGGAGGGCCGCAAGCCCCCGGCACCATCGCCTCAGGTGACAGGTGGCCACCGCCAGCTTCGGCGGTGGAGACCACGTATTCGACGAATCAGCGGACGAGGCTCAGAAAGCCACGTTGTAGTTCTTGCTCAGGTGATAGCGCACCCAGTCGCGCGCATGGGGCGCAATCGTCGTCGCCTCCTTGAACAAGGCCTCTGCGCCCTTGTCGGTCACCTGATCGTAGCCACCCAGGGCATCTTCCTTGCCCGCCTGATAGGCGGGGTCCTTGATCATCTTGCGAACCGCTTCACGATAGGCTTCAACAATCTCCGGGGAAGTGCCTTTGGGCAGCACCAGAAGTTTTTGTGCAGGAAAGCCGGCAATCAGGAATGCCTTGAACGCTTCCCACTCGCCACCCGAAGGCGCCTTGCCGGTCGCCATCTGGATCGCCTCGCCGATGTGAGGCAGATCGGGGAATGCCGGGTCACGGATGAGATTGCCGTTGTCGTCGGTCACGCCCCAACTGAACAGCGGCACGGCCTTGCCTTCCTTGACCAGCGGCAGCGAGTTCTTGATGTAAGCCGAGCTGGTCTGGTAGTCGATGTTGGCCTCGCCGCGCTCAAACGCCAGCCTGCCTTCGCCACGGCTCTTCATGCCAAAGACGTGCTGCACCTCCAGGCCAAGCAGCCTGAAACCCAGCAAGGGAACCAGGTCCAGCGATGTGGCGCCCTGGCTTCCGTAAACCAGCCTCTGCCCCCGAAGCTTGCCCAGGTCCTTGACCGATTTGACCCCCAGCTTGGAGCTGATGTAAGCCACTCCCCCCGTGGGCGCGGCCATCACCACCTGCCAGTCCTTGTAGTCGTAGCGAACGCGCGGGTCGCCCAACAGGTAGGGGAACTGGGTGGAACCCGAAGTGCCAAGGACGCTCAATCCGTCGGGTTTGGCATTGGCGGCGAACTGGTTGGCACCGGTGATGGATCCGCCCCCCGGGACGTTCTTCACCACCACGTTCGGGTTGCCGGGCAGGTACTTGGACAGGAACGGCGCATTGAATCGCGCCCAGACGTCCGAGCCCCCGCCCACCCCGAAAGGAATCACAAATTCGATCGTCTTGCCGGCGAAGGTGACGGGCTGGGCCGAGGCAATCCCGGGCATTCCGCTGGCAAGCAGCACAGTACCAAATGCGATCGAAGCGGTGGTGAATGAGCGGCGCGATGTGAGGTTAGGCATGTTGTCTCCTGGCTGGGTGGGTGATCTGCCGATCGGCGCCGGCTTGATGAACGAGACCCGATGATCAGCGATGCACGACATCATGGGAATTGTTCAATTCAGATCGATTGATCCAAAATATGCATCAATGCAAAGGAGCCGCTGCCATGCCCATGAACTTTGATCTCAATGACCTGCTGGCCTTTCGGGCCGTCGTCGAACTGGGCAACTTTCGCAAGGCGGCCGAGTCGGTTCACCTGTCCCAGCCCGCTTTCAGCCGCCGGATCGACAAACTCGAACAGGCACTGGGTGCCCGGTTGCTGGTCAGGACCACACGGCGCGTGGACCTCACCACGGTCGGCCGGGACTTCGACCGGCAGATCCGCTCCATTCTGGATGCCCTCGACTCCACACTGCTGAGCATTCGCGGGGTCGCAGCGACCCGAATGGGTGAGGTCACGGTGGCCTGTGTTCCGTCAGCAGTGAACTACTTCCTGACCCGTGTCATTCGCGAGTACCACGAACGCTTCCCCCGGATTCGCGTGCGGATCATTGACGACAGCGCCAACCTGGTCCTGCTCGCCGTGGCCAATGGCGAAGCCGATTTCGGGCTGAACTTCATCGGCTCGCAGGAAAACGACGTCGAGTTCAAGACCCTGATGGAAGAGGAGTTCGTCGCCGCGTGCAGGCGCGATCACCCTCTGGCCCGGAAAAAGCAGGTGTCCTGGAGCGAACTGGCAGACCACGACTACATCACGGTGGGAAAGACGTCCGGCAATCGTCTGCTGCTGGATCAGGCACTGGCCGGACTGGCATGCCAGCCCCTGAGCAGCTATGAAACCCAGCACGGCACGACCATGGTCGGCCTGGTCGAGGCGGGACTTGGTGTCGCCGCGGTCCCTGCGATGGCCATGCCTGGCCCTGAACACCCGCTGCTGGTGAGCGTGCCCCTGGTTGACCCCGTGGTGACACGAAAAGTGGGACTGATCAAACGCCGGTCATCGACCTTGTCGCCGGCAGCCCAACAGTTGTACGACCTCTGCTCCGATCTGCAGGTGCAGACCAAGCGCAGAAAGACAAGAGCGCGACCCACCTGACCCTCGGCGACCGGGGTCGGCCGCGTCTGCCGGCCGTCACCGCAGTTCGTACTCCGCGGCCGTGTGTTCCAGGTACATCGTGGCGTTCTGGGCCAATGTGTTGCGGAATGCCTCCTGCGCTTCCCGCGACCGCCCCTGTGACTTGTGCCACTGCCCGATATAAAACCAAGCTTCGGCCAGCGCCAACTCGCCGGCCCCACCGTTTCGAGAACGGGCAAGAGCCAGCAAGTCTTCTGGCTTGATGATGCCGGCGTGCAACGCCAAGGCGGGTGCAGGCCAGAGATCGTCTCGACGCCCGGCAGCGGTGCTGCGGAGCTCTGGCGGAATGGGCTGGCCAGACTGGCTCAGCGACCAGTACCACCAGAGCTGGGCGTAGGTGCGCTCAGACTCGTCACGCTTGGCCCGGACAGCCTGTTCAAATTCGGCGGCCGCCTGGGCCACCTGTCCGTCGTAATAGCGGGCAATGGCCCGCCAGTACAGGACCTCTTCAGGTGGGTGACCGAGAACCAGCGCGCGGCTGTAATCGGAAATCGCTGATTGCAAGCGACCTGAGCGGAACTGACTGGACGCCCGGCACGACCATGCTTCACCCGATCGAGGAAACCGTCTGACCGCCTGGTTTGAATCGCTGTAGCCGCGGTCGTTATCGCCCATTTCATGGTGGGCCGCAGAGCGCATGCACAGCGCCCCCACCACGTCCTGCTCGCTGAGGTTCGTCTGCTCT
>SBFU01000300.1 GCA_006227785.1 Burkholderiales bacterium | reverse complement strand
ACCTGGTGGTCGGCGGCGCGCATGCGGGCGCGCTGGCCGGCCAGGCTGACGTCAGCCTGCGCCAGGGCGGCAGCGATGGCGCCGGCCTCCAGGCGGCCGGCGCGCTCGATGGCCTGGGCCAGGGCCTCGATCATGAGCTGCATGCGCATGTGGACGTAGTCGTCGGCCGGATTGGGAAAGCGCTGGCGGAAGGACTGGTAGAAGGCTTCGGACTCGGGCGTGGGCACGTTGGGGAACCAGTCGGCCACGGCGATGACTTTGCCGATGCCGGCGTCACCCATGGCGGCGGGCGCGCCCAGGGCGTTGCCGTAGAAGGTGTAGAAGCTGCCGTTGAAGCCGACTTCGCGGGCGGCCTTGACCAGCAGGGTCAGGTCGTTGCCCCAGTTGCCGGTCAGCACCGCCTGGGCGCCGCTGTTTTTGATCTTGGTGGCGTAGGGCAGGAAGTCCTTGACGCGGGCCATGGGGTGCAATTCGTCACCGACGATCTGGATGTCGGGCCGCTGGGCGGCCAGTTGCTGGCGCGCCTCGCGCAGCACCGCCTGGCCGAAGCTGTAGTCCTGACCGATGAGGTAGATGCGCTGCAAGGCCTTGTCTTCGCGCAGCACGCTCATGAGGGCGGTCATGCGCATGTCGGCATGGGCGTCGAAGCGGAAGTGCCAGGGGCTGCACTTTTCGTTGGTCAGCACCGGGTCGACCGCCGAGTAGTTGAGGAAGACCATGCGGCGCTGGGGGTCGCGCTCGTTGTGGCGGTTGATGGCTTCGATGAGGGCGCTGGCCGTGGCCGAGGAGTTGCCCTGGGCCACGATGCGGATGCCGCGGTCGACGGCCGAGCGCAAGGCGGACATGGCCTCTTCGGCCTGGCCTTTGCTGTCGAAGCGCTCGATGACCAGTGGGCGGGCACCGCCCTCGGACGCGGGCAGCTTCACGCCGCCGCGGGCATTGACGCGCTCGGCGGCCCAGACCAGGTTGCGGAACACGGCCTCGCCGGTGTTGGCGAAGGGGCCGGACAGGCCCTCGATCATGCCGATGCGGATGGGTTCACCCTGGGGTGGTGTCGGCTGGGCCTGAAGGGGGGTCATGGCCACCAGGCCCAGGACAAGGGCGGTCAGGCGACGGCGGGCACGGGACAGGGAGGAAAAGGTCATTGTTGCGGTCTCCGGGATGGGGCGGGACGGCACGGTGGTGCCCTCCCTGTCGGTCACGGGCGCGTGTCGCGCAGGTGACGGGAGCGCGGAGTGTAATTCATAATTACCTTCACTTCTCCCCGGGGGTATCGGGGCGCTCAGGGGGTGCTGGGGATCAGTTCGGACAGGGGCCAACGCGGTCGGACGTCGAACCGGTAGGCACCGGTGCCGTCCGTCTTCAGCAGGCCGGCCTGGGCCCGCAGGCCGGCGGCCAGGGCGATCATGGCGCCGTTGTCGGTGCACAGGTGCAGTTCGGGGTAGTGCACCCGAACACCGGCCCGTGCGCAGGCCTGGTTGAGCTGCTGGCGCAACAGGGTGTTGGCGCCAACGCCACCGGCCACCACGAGACGGCGCAGGCCACTGGCCTTGACCGCGGCCATGGATTTTTTCACCAGCACCTCGACGATGGCGGCCTGGGCGCTGGCGGCGACATCGGCCTTTTGCTGATCGGTCAAGGGGTCGGCCAGGTGGCTGGTGGCCGGGCCTTCGGGACGGGCATGCGCCAGCCGCTTGACCTGGGTGAGGACCGCAGTCTTGAGGCCGGCGAAGGAAAAGTCCAGGTCGCCGCTGTGCAGCATGGGGCGGGGAAACCGGTAGGCCTGGTCATCGCCCTGCCCGGCCAGACGCGAGAGCGCCGGGCCACCGGGGTAGCCCAGGCCAAGCAGCTTGGCGGATTTGTCGAACGCCTCGCCGGCGGCATCGTCGATGGTTTCACCCAGCAGTTCGTAGCGCCCCACCCCGTCGACCCGCATCAGCTGGGTGTGACCACCCGACACCAGCAGGGCGACAAAGGGGAATTCGGGCGGGTCGGCGCTCAGGAAGGGCGACAGCAGGTGGCCTTCGAGGTGGTGGATGCCGAACGCCGGCCGGCCCAGCGCCATGGCCAGCGAAGCGGCAACGCCAGCGCCCACCAGCAAGGCCCCGGCGAGCCCCGGACCGCGGGTGTAGGCGATGGCGTCGACCTGTTCCAGCGCCACGCCGGCCTGGGCCAGCACCGCCTCGGTCAGCGGCAGGACGCGCCGGATGTGGTCGCGGCTGGCCAGCTCGGGCACCACGCCGCCGTAGGCCTGGTGCATCTCGATCTGGCTGTGCAGGGCGTGGCCAAGCAGGCGCGGCACGCCGGGGCCGCTGGCGTCCACCAGCGCCACACCGGTTTCGTCACACGACGACTCGAAGCCAAGAATGTGCATGGGGCGGGAGTGTACGTGCAGGCGGCGCGCCCTGTGGCTCGGCACACTTGTTGCTGAAGCTGCATCACCCATGAAAACCGGACTGCATTTCCTCATTGCCGCCAAGCGCTGCGAGATCGCCGAGCTGCAGGAGCTGACCCAGACCAGCGCGCTGGTGCGCGTGACCGCCCGCCTGGTGCACGGCCTGCAACGCGAGCGTGGCCTGTCCAACCTGTTTCTGGCCAGCCCGAACGGCCACTGGCAACCCGAACTGGATGAACAAGTGGCCGCGTGTGTGGCCATGCAGCAGGAGCTGCTGGACGGCTTTGGCTCGATGGACATCGAACCCCGACTGGGACAGGGCGCGCGCCTGTTCAGCCGCGTGGCCTACGTGATGCAGGGCCTGGACGCCTTGCCGGCCTTGCGCCAGCAGGTGCGCACGCGTGCCTGGACACCCCAGCGGGCCACCCAGGCCTACATTCGCCTCATCAACGGCCTGCTGGCGGTGGTGTTCGAGGCCGCCGACAGCGCCGGCGACCCGGACATTTCGCGGCGCCTGGTGGCCCTGTTCAACTTCATGCAAGGCAAGGAGCTGGCGGGCCAGGAGCGGGCCAGCGGCGCGGCGGCCTTCGGTTCGGGCCGGGCAGACGCGGCCACACAGCAGCACCTGCTGCACCTGATCGACTCGCAGGAGCGCTGTCTGCAGGTGTTTGCCGACTTCGCCAGCGACGACCTCATGCGCGCCTGGCAACAGGCACAGCAGGCCGACACCCTGGCCGGACTTGAGCGCCTGCGCCGCGTGATCTGCACCGCGGCGCCGGGCCAGGTGCTGGACACCGGCCAGACCCAGAAGTGGTTTGACGCCTGCACCGCGCGCATGGACGGGATGAAAGGGGTGGAGGACCGGCTGGCGGACGAACTGCAAGGCCTGTGCGCGCAGCGGCAGGAGCTGGCCCGCGGCGAACTGGCGGTGCTGGAACGGATGCTGGTTGCCTCGGCCACCGCAGCGCGTGCTGCACAGCGCAGCCTGTCCTTTTTTGAGGACAACGCGGTGACGACGCTGCCCCCGTCCGCGCCGGCCCCGCCCACCTGGGCCACCCCGCTGGATCGATCGATTCTGGACCTGGTACAGGAACAGGCCAGGCGCCTGCAGACCGTCAGCGATGAGCTGGACACGGTGCGCGCCAGCCTGAACGAACGCAAGCTGATCGAACGGGCCAAGGGCCTGCTGATGGCCCACCGCCACCTGGGTGAGGAAGCGGCCCACAAGACCATGCGCCAGATGGCGATGAACCAGAACAAGCGTCTGGTGGAGGTGGCGGAAGCCGTGCTGGCGATGGCCGATGTGCTGCCGTCGGCAAGGCCGTGAAGCCGGCCAGACCGGATGCTGCACTGCACCAAAATCAACGCCGGCGCGCACCAGCGCCAAGCGCAGCACCAGTTCGGTGCAGGTCGGGCACAGGCCCATGAACGGTCCTGCAGTACCTGCAGCCGGAATAACTTCAGCCAATTCAGGGACTTGCGACGGTCCTCCAAGCCAACGAACCAGCCGGCGCATCGGCTGGCACGGTTGCTGCTCTCAGACCGATAGCGGCGACTGGCCAACGGCGGCCGGTCACCCCAAGGTCTACCCGGACCAGGACAACGGCGTCCATTGCGCTTTCGCTCAGGCGAAGGCGGCAATGGGCGCCGTTTTTTTTGCGGGTTTCGTTCTTCCATTGACATCAACCCATCTGCCCCGAAGGAGCCGTCCATGAGCCAGCCCTCCCGCCCCAGTACCCTCTCGCGCCGTGAACTCATCCTCCAAGCCGGTGCGCTTGGCACCGCCGCTGTTGCAGGCGGCCTGCTGTCATCCCCGGCGCGCGCCCAGGGCGCACTGGAGACCACCAAGGCCAAGCTGGGCTTCATCGCCCTGACGGATGCCGCGCCCTTGTTCGTGGCCGATGAGAAGGGCTTCTTCAAGAAGCACGGCATGACCGAGGTCGAGGTGATCAAGCAGTCGTCCTGGGGCACCACGCGCGACAACCTGGTGCTCGGTTCGGGCAAGGGCGGCATTGACGGTGCGCACATCCTCACGCCCATGCCCTACCTGATCAGCTCGGGTGCCATGACGGCCAACAACGTGCAGGTGCCCATGGTCATCCTGGCCCGCCTGAACCTGGGTGGCCAGTGCATTTCGGTCGGCAACGAGTTTGCCAACCTGAAGGTGGGACTGGACACCAAGCCGTTCAAGAAGGCCCT
>SBFU01000468.1 GCA_006227785.1 Burkholderiales bacterium | reverse complement strand
CACCTTGCGGCTGGGTTGGGTGATGGTGATGATGTCGGTGCCCTGGTCGTTGCGGGCTTCGGTGATGCTGCGGTAGGGGCAGTCTTCGTCCACCAGGGTCTTGAACCAGACATCGAAGCGCTGGAGCGAGCACAGCAGGGGCACGCTCCCCACCATCTCCCGAAAGGCCGGATTGGTGGTGATCAGTTCGCCACGCTGGTCGAAGACGGCAAAACCATCCGGGCTGAGGTCGAAGGTGGCGTTGAGCCGGGCGGTGCGTTCGATCAGGCGCTGCTTGACCTCGACCTGCGGGGTCACGTCCTCGATCACGTTGATGTAGTGGGTGATCTCGCCGCTGGCATCTCGCACCGGTGAGACGGACAGCTTGTTGTAGAACATGCTGCCGTCCTTGCGGTAGTTCTTCAGCGTGATGGTGGCCTCGCCACCGTTGCGCACGGTCTGGCTCAGCGAGGCCAGATCGTCCTTGTCGGTCAGGGGGCCTTCCAGTATGGAGGCGTCCCGGCCCAGGATTTCATGGGGTGCGTAGCCAGTGATGCGGCAGAAGGCCGGGTTGGCGTGGACGATGGGTTGCGGGTAGCGGCGGGCGTTGCTGATGGTGATGCCGTTGAGCGTGCAGTCGACCACCCGGCTGTACAGCGTCAGGAATTCCTCGGCCTGTTTCATGTCGGTGAGGTCGCGCACGATGCAGGTGTAGCGGATCTCGGGGTCGTCGGGGATTTCACCGACGAGCAGCTCGACCGGGAAGGCGGTGCCTTCCTGGCGCAACGCATCGGTTTCCTCTCGGCCGATGCGGCTCTGGGTGCTGTGGATCAGCATGCCGTTGGCGATCAGCTCGGCCAGATGGGCGGCGTCCATGCCGGGCAGGTGATCCGAAAGCGGGCGGCCTTCCATGTCTTCCGCTGCACGCCCGAACATCCGGACGGCAGCTGGGTTGACACTGTCGATGAGACCGTCGGCTCTGACGCCGATGATGGCGTCAGCGGCGGTGTCGACGATGGCGCGCATGCGGGCCAGGCGCTGCCGCGTGGCCTCCATCTGGATGGCGATCTGTTGTGATGACCAGTTGACGGCCCGTCCCAGTTCACGAACCTCGCGGCTGCCCCAGCGAATTTTCAAGGCCTGTCCGGGCGATGTTGCAAGCTCTTTCGATTTCGAGGCGAGCTGCGAAATCGGGGAGATGGCCCGTCGCAGAAACAGGTAGGTGATGCCAAGGGCCAGCAGACTGAGCATCAGTGTGGCCAGTGCGCCGCGTATCCAGTCGGCCTGCGCCTGTTGCATGCGCAGGTCGTAGCTGAGGATGACCTTGACCCAGCCATTGGAAGGCCGGGGCAAGGGACCGTTGTCGGCCACGGTGGGCGCGTTGTCCCCCAGCAGGCCGGCAAAGGCCGTGACCTGGTGTTCGTTCGACAGGACCACCGCGGATGTCGGCAACTGCGCGGTGCCCGAAGGGTAGTCGACCCGCGCGTCGTCCATGCCGCGACGGTCCACCCGGATGAGCTGCTGGCCACCCGGACGAACGACCTCGACCGATTGAACACCCGGCATCTTCAGGATCTGAAGCAGCATGACTTCCAGTGCACCGTAATCGCGCAGCAGCACCGGACCCGAGCTGGCATGGGCGGTCAGGGTCGACAGGGCGATCGCCCATTCACGGGATTCCTGGCGTGCCTGCTCCTGGTAGCGCTGGAACGAATGGGCGGCCACCAGGCCCCAGCCGATCAGGGCGGGGCCCATCACCAGCCACAGGATTTGCGACTTGATGGATCGGCGACCCAGCCAGCGGGCCACGGGTGTGATCGGGTTTGGCATGGCGGGATCGGACGCTCGTCACTGAACGACGAAGCGGTCAAGCTGGAGGCGGACCAGCGGCTGGTAGTCCCGCTGGAAGTTGGCCTCCACCGGCGCAGGTATCTGGATGCCTGCCAACTGTGCAAGCCGCGCGGCATCCGAGCGGGCCTCGACCAGGGTGCGGGTGATGCACGAGCGTTGGTCTGCGGGCACGCGCGGGTGCGCCGTCAGTGGGTGGGGGGCTACCTCTGGGGTGCGAAACAGGATGCGCAGCGCGCTGCGCACGTGTTCGGGTTCTCGCTGCAGGGTGGCATCCACCCCGCCAGCGGCGGCGGCTTCGCCGGTCAGCACGTGCCGGTAACTGTTGTTGTGGGTGCGCACATAGGCCGGGGAGATGAGCACACCGAATTCCTTTTCCAGCAGCGCGCGCATGAACAGCGACGCCCCGAAGGCGTTGGGTGCAGGAAACGCGACCACCTGACCGGCCAGGTCCCTGACTTCCTTGGCCGGGCTGTCCTGGCGCACGACCAGGACGCCACTGAGCATGCGCTGGCTGTCCCGGACCAGCGGGACGTACCCCTGGGCCTGTTGGGCCATCACGGCGTGATAGGGGTTCATGAAGGCGAGTTCATAGTCGCCGCGCGCAAAGCTTTGTTCGAACAGGGGAATGCTGGCGGGAATGACGATCTCGATGCGCGTGCCACATGCCTGTTCGAGCCAGTCGGCCACGGGACGCCAGTGGCGCTGGATTTCCTGTGCGGGCAGTTGCGGCACGATGCCCAGTTTCCACTTCGTTTCGCCCCATGCTGACGGACCGGCGATGGCAAGGAGAAGGGACAGACCCGCGAGCAGTGCGGCTCTCATACGGTACGCCCCAGCATCTCGTCCACCATATCGAGCAGTTTCAGCGGGCTGAAGGCCTTGGTCAGGTAGGCGTCGCATGAGACCTTGGCGCCTTGTTCAAGGTCTTCCTTCTGGGCGCGTGCCGTCAGGAGGATCACCTTGGTGTGGTGTCGCAGCGAGGGATCCTTCTTGACCTTGTCGCAGACCTGGTAACCGTCCAGTTCACCGGGCATCATCACATCCAGCAACATGATGTTGGGTTTGAGGTCCTGGGCACGGTGCCAGCCTTCGGCCCCGTTCTCTGCCTCGAACACCTCGGCGTCGTCCAGGTGTTGAAGGGTCAGCCGGATCAGTTTGCGGATGTCGGGCTGGTCATCGACGATGAGTATGCGGGCGGTCATGAGGCTTTCCTCGGGCGGCTGCGGGCGAGCAGGCGGGACAGGTCTTCGGCGTAGATCTGGGCCTGGAGCATGTCCAGGTGGTGGGTGTTGCGACGCGGTGCGCCGGTGGGCAGCTCCAGCATCACCTTGAGTTCGTCTGGCGATTCCTGGTCGATGCGCAGGCGGCCACCGTGCAACTGCATGATCCGCTGCGCCAGGGGCAATCCGATGCGCAACACCGGCGGTGCCAGGTCGGGCTTGCCATCGGGCAGCAAGGCGGGCCTGAACACCGAGGCGGCATGGCGCTGCAGCAGCGTGGCCGAAAGGGCGCCCATGTTCGAGATGCTCACCAGCAGGTGCTGGCCCGAGGACCGGAAGCCCACCTCCACGCCCATCGGCGCTGCCGTGCGCGCTTCGTTCCTGGAATGGATGATGGCGTTGTGCAGGCACTCCAGCAGGGCCCGGCGCAGCAGCTTGCGGCTGCCATAGATGGCCGGCAGATCGGCCTTTTCGCCGCTGAAGACCAGGGTCACCCCTTTGCTGATGGCCAGAGGAGACAGCTCCTGGGCGACCTCGCGCACCATGTCGACGAGGATCACGCGCTCGTCGCTGATGAGCATGTCCTCGCCGAACACATCCACCAGATCGACCATGCGGTCCAGCCGTTCGGTCAGGTTCAGCAGGCTGTCCTTGAGCGACAGCATCGGCTCGGGTATGGGTGCCCCCCGCGTCTGGTTGAGGGCTTCCTGGATCGGGGGCATCAGGTCTGCCCGTATCAGTTCCATGATCTGCTGGAGGGACAGGCGCTGGTCGGCAGCCGGTGCAGGCGGTGCGGCACCGGGTCCGGCTGCCGGCTCGGGCTCCACCAGGGTGACCGACATGGCCACCAGGCCGGCTATGGGCCGGGGTGCGCAGCGGCAGTCCAGCTGCACGATACCGGTATCGGCCATGACCTCGACCCGCAGGGCACCATCGGGTGACGGCTGGCCCCGTGCGATGTCGCGCACCCGCTGACGCACGTCCGGATCGCTGCCCAGGACCAGAGCCGGCTTGCACGCCAGCGATCGGGCCGTCTGGTTGGCGAACACCACGTGGGCTTCGCCGTCGAACAGCAACACCGGGCTGCCCAGCAGGTCGAGCAGGACCAGCAGCGGATTGTTGTTTGTCTGAGCAGCAGCCATGGCGTCCGGGCAAACCCGTTGGGGGTAGTTCGTCTGCCTTGACTATCGGCACGAACTTTCCGGGCTTGAGGGGCGCGTGGGGGCCGGGCCAGCCGTCGGGGTGGGCTGGCGGAGACGGTGAGATTCGAACTCACGGACCCTTGCGGGTCGGCGGTTTTCAAGACCGCTGGATTAAACCACTCTCCCACGTCTCCTGGGGGTGTTTGCTTGCAGCCGCGATTCTAGCCGCTGCGCCGACTGGATTCAGGCGCTCACCGGCGGGCTGTTGTGCAGACTGAAGCCGACGCGGGTACGGCCGTCGGCCGACTCGGCGCTGGCCAGGCCATCGTGCATGCGGGCGATGGCCGCCACGATGGACAGTCCCAGGCCGTGGTGCGGGCGTTCCAGTTCGCAACGCGAGGCGTCAGC
>SBFU01000257.1 GCA_006227785.1 Burkholderiales bacterium | reverse complement strand
GCCGAGACCGGCATGCATTCGGTGCTGGAGACCTGGCCCGCGTCCATGACCGAAGCTGAGTTGCTGGCAAGGGTCGCAGCCCTCAATGAAGATCCCTCCATCCACGGCATCCTGGTGCAGTTGCCACTGCCGGCCCACATGGACGCTCATAGGGTGATCGAGGCGATCTCGCCCCAGAAAGATGTGGATGGATTCCATGTTGCCAGCGCGGGCGCCCTGATGACCGGACTGCCTGGCTTCTGGCCTTGCACGCCCTACGGTTGTATGAAGATGCTGGAGTCGATCCACTTCGACCTGCGGGGCAAGCATGCGGTGGTCATCGGCCGCAGCAACATCGTGGGCAAACCCATGGCCATGATGCTGCTGCAGCAAAGCGCCACCGTGACCATCTGCCACAGCGCCACGGCCAACCTGAAGGACATGACCTTGCAGGCAGACGTCATCGTCGCGGCGGTGGGCAAGCGCCACCTCTTGACGGCTGATATGGTCAAGCCAGGTGCCGTGGTCCTGGACGTCGGCATGAACCGTGATGATCAGGGCAAGCTGTGTGGGGACGTCGACTTTGCCGGCGTACGGGAAGTGGCCGGCTGGATCACACCGGTCCCGGGTGGCGTCGGTCCGATGACCATCACCATGCTGATGGCCAATACGCTGGACGCGGCAGAAAGAGGGTGACCGGCAGCGTCAGTCTGCAGCCGATGTGACGCCAGACGCCGGGCGCGCCAGACGCCAAAGCACCGACCCGGCACACAGCCACTGGCCCAGCACCATGAGCGTGCCCATGCCGTGCCACAGCCTGAGGTCTCCGCCGCTGGCCCGGGCAGTGACGATCTTTTGGGCCACACCGAACTCCTGCACCAGCGCCAGCAGCATCCCCAGCAGCACGAAGCCCATGGTGGTCAGACTCTGCTGCATGCGCAACAGGTCGGCACCGGCCACTGCCTCCGGCTCGTCAGGCTGGCGAAAATGGGCTCTGCTGCGATCGCTACGCAGGATGATCAGCAAGACCATGCCGATCAGCAATCCCGCGTAGCTCTGGTAACTGAAAAGCTGCGCGGCCACCGGGCCAGCGAGCATGGGTCCGCCCAGCTTGGCGAACAGAGTTGGCACCGCCAGAAAGCTCAACGCCGAGATTCCGCCCCACCAGAGCGCCGCCAGAAAAAGACCCAGCCTGTGCATGGCGTCATTCGTAGCGCACGGCCACAATCTCGTATCGACGCGTACCGCCGGGCGCCTGGACCTCGGCCACATCGCCCTCTTCCTTGCCGATCAGAGCGCGGGCGATCGGGCTGCTCACATTGATCAGGCCAAGTTTGAGGTCGGCCTCATCCTCACCGACAATCTGGTAGGTGACGGCCTTCCCCGACTCTTCATCTTCCAGATCGACCGTGCTGCCAAACACCACCCGGCCACCGGCATCCAAAGAGGCGGGATCGATGACCTGGGCAGCCGACAGCTTGCCCTCGATCTCGGCAATCCGGCCTTCGATGAACCCCTGGCGTTCTTTGGCGGCATCGTAGTCCGCGTTCTCGCTCAGATCGCCCTGGGCCCGGGCGTCGGCGATGGCCTGAATGACGTTAGGGCGATCCACGGTCTTGAGTCTGTGCAACTCCGTCTTGAGTTGCTCGGCACCGCGGGTCGTGATCGGAAAGGTGGCCATGGGTCGTCTCCGCTAGCTGTGGCGCAAGGGCGCCGCGACAAAAAGCAAACCGCCGATCGTTTCCGGTCGGCGGCTTCGTTGGGGGCATTATGCCCTGAAAAAAGGGGGCAACAGGTGGTCAGGGCTCAGGGATTGCCCTGTATGTCCGGGCATCCGGTTGCATCAGGCCACCAGTTCCGCGTGCATCTCCTGCACCGAGATGACACCCAGGCTGTTCATGTGCATCATGCCCTCGACCGCTGCTTCCGCGCCCGCGATGGTGGTGAAGGTCGTGACGCGGGCCAGCAAAGCCGACGTGCGGATGGCCCGAGAGTCGGCGATCGCATTGCGACGTTCTTCCACGGTGTTGATGACCAGAGCGATCTCATTGTTCTTGAGCATGTCCACGATGTGCGGACGGCCCTCTGTGACCTTGTTGACCGTCTGCACCGGAACGCCCGCTTCAGCGATGGCAGCCGCCGTGCCACGCGTCGCCACCAATTCGAAACCCAGTGCCACCAATTGACGCGCCACATCGACCGCCCGCGGCTTGTCCCCGTTCTTGACCGTAAGGAACACCTTGCCTGAGGTGGGCAACTTGGTTCCAGCACCCAGCTGGCTCTTGACAAAGGCCTCGCCAAAGGTTTTGCCCACACCCATCACCTCCCCGGTCGACTTCATCTCGGGCCCCAGAATGGTGTCGACGCCCGGGAACTTGACGAACGGAAACACGGCTTCCTTGACGCTGAAGTACGGTGGAGTCACCTCGGCGCCAATGCCTTGCTGGTCCAGCGTCTGGCCCGCCATGCAGCGGGCCGCCACCTTGGCCAGCTGGATGCCGGTGGCCTTGGAAACGAACGGCACCGTGCGCGAGGCGCGCGGGTTCACTTCCAGCACGAAGATCACGTCCTTTTTCTGACCGCCCTCTTCCACTTCCTGAATGGCGAACTGCACGTTCATCAGCCCCACCACATTCAGGCCCTGGGCCATGGCCGCCGTCTGGCGCTTGAGCTCGTCTACCGTGTCCTTGCTCAGGTAGTACGGGGGCAGCGAGCAGGCGGAGTCGCCCGAGTGCACGCCAGCCTGCTCGATGTGCTCCATCACGCCACCGATGAACACGCGACCAGACGCGTCGCGCACGGCATCCACATCGCACTCAATGGCGTCGTTCAGGAAGCGGTCAAGCAGCACCGGCGAGTCGTTGCTCACCTTGACGGCCTCGCGCATGTAGCGCTCCAGATCGCGCTGCTCATGCACGATCTCCATGGCGCGACCGCCCAGCACGTAGCTCGGCCGTACGACCAGGGGATACCCCAGAGCCGCGGCCTTTTCCAGCGCCTCTTCTTCAGTGCGGGCGGTGGCATTGGGCGGCTGACGCAGGCCCAGGTCATGCAGCAGCTTCTGAAAGCGCTCACGGTCTTCGGCCGCGTCAATCATGTCGGGCGTGGTGCCAATGATGGGCACGCCGTTCGCCTCCAGGCCCAGCGCGAGCTTGAGCGGCGTCTGGCCACCGTACTGCACGATCACGCCGACCGGCTTTTCCTTGTCCACGATCTCCAGCACGTCTTCCAGTGTCAGCGGCTCGAAGTACAGGCGATCGCTGGTGTCGTAGTCGGTCGACACGGTCTCCGGGTTGCAGTTGACCATGATGGTCTCGTAGCCGTCTTCGCGCATGGCGAGGGCCGCGTGCACGCAGCAGTAGTCGAACTCGATGCCCTGACCAATGCGGTTGGGGCCGCCGCCGAGCACCATGATCTTTTTCTTGTCGGTCGGTTCGGCTTCGCACTCGCCGTCACCGTGGCCTTCATAGGTTGAGTACAGGTAGGCGGTGTCGGTGGCGAACTCGGCCGCGCAGGTGTCCACCCGCTTGTAGACCGGGCGCACGTTCAACGCTTTGCGACGCTCACGCACGGCGGTGTCCGTGGTGGCCAGCAGCTTGGCCAGACGACGGTCGGAGAAACCCTTCTTCTTCAGGCTGCGCAGCGTGTCGGCATCCAGGCTGACCAATGCGCCCTCGCCCTTGTCGGCGACCAGCTTGTCCATGGCCATTTCGAGCTTGATGATCTCCTCGATCTGGATCAGGAACCATTTGTCGATCTTGGTGAACTGGTGCACCTCATCGACCGACCAGCCGGCAGCAAACGCGTCGCCCACGTACCAGATGCGCTCGGGACCCGGTTCGCCCAGCTCGCGCTCCAGGGTCTCGCGGTCCTGGGTCTTTTCGTTCATACCGTCGACGCCCACTTCCAGGCCGCGCAGGGCTTTCTGGAACGACTCCTGGAAAGTGCGCCCCATGGCCATCACCTCACCCACGGACTTCATCTGCGTGGTCAGGCGGCTGTCCGCGGTGGGGAACTTTTCAAAGGCGAAGCGTGGGATCTTGGTAACCACGTAGTCGATGGAAGGCTCGAAGGACGCCGGCGTGGCGCCACCGGTGATCTCGTTGCGCAGCTCGTCCAGTGTGTAGCCCACGGCCAGCTTGGCCGCGACCTTGGCGATCGGAAAGCCCGTGGCCTTGGAGGCCAGAGCCGACGATCGCGAGACGCGCGGGTTCATTTCGATGACGACCATGCGGCCATCTTTCGGGTTGATGGAGAACTGCACATTCGATCCACCGGTGTCCACGCCGATCTCGCGCAGCACCGCCAACGAGGCGTTGCGCAGGATCTGGTACTCCTTGTCGGTCAGCGTCTGTGCCGGTGCCACGGTGATGGAGTCGCCGGTGTGCACGCCCATCGGATCCAGGTTTTCGATGGAGCAGACGATGATGCAGTTATCCGCCTTGTCGCGGACCACTTCCATCTCGTACTCTTTCCAGCCGAGCAGCGACTCTTCAATCAGCAGCTCGTTCGTGGGCGAGGCTTCCAGGCCGCGCTTGCAAATGGTCTCGAACTCTTCCGGGTTGTAGGCGATGCCACCGCCGGTGCCGCCGAGGGTGAAGCTGGGGCGGATCACGGTCGGAAAACCGGTGGTCTTCTGCACTGCCCAGGCTTCTTCCATGCTGTGCGCAATGCCTGAGCGCGCCGAACCCAGACCGATCTTGGTCATGGCGTCCTTGAACTTCAGGCGATCCTCGGCCTTGTCGATGGCCTCGGGCGTGGCCCCGATCAGCTCCACGTCGTGCTTGGCCAGCACGCCGTTGCGCCACAGGTCCAGTGCGCAATTCAGCGCCGTCTGTCCCCCCATGGTCGGCAGGATGGCGAAGCCGCCCGGGCAGTTGGGCCTCTCCTTGGCGATGATCTTTTCGACCGTCTGCCAGGTGATGGGCTCGATGTAGGTGACGTCGGCCGTGGCCGGGTCGGTCATGATGGTCGCGGGGTTGCTGTTGATCAGCACCACCTTGTAGCCCTCTTCGCGCAGCGCCTTGCAGGCCTGCACACCGGAATAGTCGAACTCGCAGGCCTGGCCGATGATGATGGGGCCGGCTCCGATGATGAGGACGGTCTGGATGTCTGTTCTTTTCGGCATGGATTCGCTTGTGTGTCTTGGCGGCAGGTCCGGCTCAGGCCTGGCGCTGGGTTTCCAGTTTGTTGAGCAGCGCCTGAATGCGCTCGGCGGGCACGTTCTTCTGCATCAGCTGCAGGAGCCCGTCACCTTCGATGATGGGTCGCAGCACCTCTATCTCTGCGGGATAGAAAGAAGCGTCCCACGCCGTCATCTCGGCGTTGAAGGTCTCGTCATCCCAGGACTTGCCTTTGGCCAGCAGCGTCACCAGCGGCATGGCCTTGTTTTCGATGAAGGCCTTGCGATAAGGCTTTTGCGCCCAACGCTGAGCGAACCAGTCCTTGTGAGGCGGGTCCAGCGTGAGCATCCGCTTGGCGATGGCCTTCTCGACAGCAAAGACAGGAAAACTGAAGAGCTTCATGGGCAGGCTCCGTGGGTCAGGCGCTGGCGCGCTCCTGCATCAGGCCGATGAAACGATCGAACAGGTAGCCGATGTCGTGCGGACCGGGCGACGCTTCAGGATGCCCCTGGAAGCAGAAGGCCGGTTTGTCGGTCCGCGCCAAGCCCTGCAGCGTGCCATCGAACAGACTGACATGGGTGGCCCGCAGGTTGGGAGGCAGGCTTTTTTCATCCACCGCAAAACCATGGTTCTGGCTGGTGATGCTCACCCGGCCTGAATCCAGGTCCTTGACCGGGTGGTTGGCACCGTGATGACCGAATTTCATCTTGAAGGTCCTGGCGCCACTGGCCAGCGCCATGATCTGGTGGCCCAGACAGATGCCAAAGGTCGGCAGACCGCTGTCAATGATCTCGCGCGCCGCGGCAATCGCGTAATCGCAAGGCTCCGGATCGCCTGGCCCGTTGGACAGGAACACGCCGTTGGGTTTGAGCTTGAACACGTCGGCGGCCAGTGTCTTGGCCGGAACCACCGTGATCTTGCATCCGCGCTCGGCCAGCATGCGCAGAATGTTCTTCTTGACACCGAAGTCGTAGGCGACGACGTGAAACTTGGGCGCGATCTGCTCACCGTAGCCAAAGCCCAGCTGCCACTCGGTCTGGGTCCACGGGTAGGGCTCCGCACTGGAGACCACCTGGGCCAGGTCCTGACCTGCCATGCTCGGAGCACTCCGAGCTGCAGCCAGTGCCTGGACACGGTGGGCATCGGTCAGCGGCTCACCCGGTGCCAGGGCCAGAAGACAACCGTTCTGTGCGCCCTTGGTGCGCAGCAAACGGGTCAGGGCACGGGTATCAAGGTCGGCGATCGCGACCGTCCCCTCGCGCTGCAGATACGCCGTCAGGGTTTCTTCACATCGGAAGTTGGAAGTCAGCAGTGGCAGGTCTTTGATGATCAGTCCAGCCGCATGAATGCGGTCGGCCTCCACGTCTTCACGGTTGACACCGGTGTTGCCGATGTGGGGGTACGTGAGCGTGACGATCTGTTGGCAGTAGCTCGGATCGGTGAGGATTTCCTGGTAGCCGGTGATGGAGGTGTTGAACACCACCTCGCCGGTGGTCTGGCCAGTGGCACCGATGGAAATGCCGGTAAAGACCGTGCCGTCTGCGAGCGCTAGTATGGCTTTCGGGTGGACGGGCAGCACGGAAATCTCCAGAAGTTGATGCGCGCACCCACGCCCGCCGGGGCTTGTCACGGCCATGCCGGACCATGACACCCGGTGAACCGGTTGGCCGGTCAAACGGGAAATGCAAGCGGCCGATGGCCTTTGCCGTGGCGGGCGCCTGTGGGCAGCGCCGATTGCGGTTAAACCTTCAAATTATACCCCGCGACCGCCTGCATTCCCCTGCCGAACCCCCTTGGTGGAGCCATACGTCAGCCGCGCGCCAGCCTCGCAGACACGGCACTGGCGTGGAGGCAAATCGCCGCAGCGGCAGCCACGTTCAGCGACTCTTCACCCCCCGGCTGCGCGATGCGCACAGCCAGCTGGGCCATGGACTCAAGGTCCTGCCCGACACCCTGTCCCTCATGCCCCAGCACCCAGGCACAAGGCGACGGCAAATCGGCCTCCTGAAGCCATTGACCTCGGTGCGAGCTGGTGATCACCAGCGGTACTTTCAAGGCACCAAGATCGGCCGGCGCATGACCCTCGGACAGGTGCAGACCGAAATGGGCACCCATCGCAGACCTGAGCACCTTCGGAGACCACAACGCTGCCGTTCCCTTGATGGCCACCACCTGCCGAAAACCGAAAGCAGCGGAACTGCGCAGCACCGAGCCCACATTGCCTGCGTCCTGCAGGCGGTCAAGCACCACAGTGGGCACCCCGGACCACAGCTCGCCTGATGCCGGCAGCTGAACAAAGAACCCCATGTCTGCCGCCGATTCGAGACCGCTTGCCCACGACATCAGGGCCTGTGGCACGATCACTGGCAAAGCGTCAGCCTCACGCAGCTCCGGGCTTGCGCGCTGCCAGCCCGCTTCGGTGAAGACGGCACGCAAGGGGCGCCCACCCCGTGACAGAAGTGCCTGGCAAAGATGATCGCCCTCAAGCCAAACCTGACCCACCTTGCGGTAAGCCGTGTTGTCCTGCGCCAGCAGACGCATGCGCTTGATCAGCGGGTTTTCGCGCGACTGGATGAACTGAACTTCGCTCATGTCGCGGACTGCTCCAGCAACTGCGCCACCGGTGCAAACGATCGCCTGTGATCCGGCAAGGGCCCCATTCGCCGCAAGGCAGCCAGGTGCTGGGCTGTTCCATACCCCTTGTGCCGGTCGAACCCGTATTCCGGGTGACGAAGATGCAAGTCCTGCAGCAGCCTGTCGCGCGTCACCTTGGCCAGAATGGACGCAGCCGAAATGGCCGGTACTTTTGCGTCTCCCCCAACAACCGCCTCGGACAGCACATCCAGCGGCGGCAGGCGATTGCCATCCACAAGCACCTTGCCCGGTTTGAGCCGCAAGCCATGCACGGCACGGCGCATGGCCAGCAGGGTCGCCTGCAGGATGTTCAGGGCATCGATCTCCTCGACCGAAGCCTGGGCGACACTGCAGCACAGGGCCTTGGCCCGGATCTCGTCGTACAGTCGTTCACGCTGACGGGATGTCAGCTTCTTGGAATCGGCCAGGCCACGGATGGGCGCCAGTTCGTCCAGAATGACCGCGGCTGCCACCACAGGCCCCGCCAGCGGCCCCCGGCCGGCCTCGTCCACGCCCGCGACGAGACCCTGCACGTCCCAGGCAAACCGGGTCTGCTCAGCCTGCAAGAATTTTTTCGATCGCATCGGTGGCCAGTTGTACGGTGTCGCGATGCAGGTCGCGGTGCAGTTCAGCAAAACGGCTCGTTACGGCACGCATTCTCGCAGGCTGGTCCAGCCAGGCCAACGTCGCCTGCGCCAGAGCTGCGGGCGTTGCCGCTTCCTGGATCAGTTCGGGCACGAGGAATTCGCCGGCCAGAATATTCGGCAAGCCCACCCAGGGCTGCAGATGCTTGCGCCGCATCATCTGCCATGACAACCAGTGCATGTTGTAGGCGATCACCATCGGCCGCTTGAACAGTGCAGCCTCCAGCGTGGCGGTCCCGCTGGCGATCAGGGTCACATCGCAGGCAGCCAGCGCATCATGTGACTGTCCGGCCACCACAGTCAACACATGGCCCAGGTCAAGCCGCGCCACCAAAGCGTCCACTCGCGGTTTGAGCGAGGGGATTGCAGGCAATACGAAGCGCAGCCCGGGACGGGCCTTGCGCATCAGGGCCGCCGCCTGCAGAAAGCGCTCGCCGAGGTACTGAATCTCGGAGGCACGACTGCCGGGAAGAATGGCCACGACCTCACCGGTGGGTGGCAGACCCAGCCGGGATCGGGCGCCCGAGCGGTCGGGCTCCGCCGGGATCACCGATGCCAACGGATGGCCGACATAGGTGGCAGCAATTCCGTGCCGGGCCAGCAGTTCGGGTTCAAACGGAAACAGGCACAAAACATGATCGGCGGCCTGCATGAGCTTGACCGCTTTGCTGGCCCTCCACGCCCAGATGGAGGGACAGACGAAATGCACCGTAGGAACTCCGCTCTGCCTCAGACGCGCCTCGAGGTCGAGGTTGAAGTCGGGTGCATCCACACCGATGAACACATCAGGCCGGTCCGTCTGCAGAAGGCGGTCGCCCAACTGACGGCGAATGCGCAGCAGCTCGCGCAACCTCGGCAGGACCTCGACATAGCCTCGCACCGCCAGCCGGTCGCTGGGCCACCAGGCTTCAAAGCCAGCGGCAGCCATCTGAGGTCCTCCGATGCCCACCGCCCTGAGCCTGGGCCAACGCTGGCGCAAACCCTGCACCAGCATGCCAGCGAGCAGGTCACCCGAAGCCTCCCCGGCCACAAGGGCAAGGAGGGGAGCCTCTGATGCCGGCATCAACGTACGATGCCGCGCTGAGGTGACACACCCGCCAGGAAGTCCAGCATGAGCTGCACGTCCTGGCCTGCCTCCGGAAGTCCATCGGCCAGCCCGGCAATGCGTTCGCGGGCCTGTTCCAGGGTCAGGTCTTCACGGTACAGGGCCTTGTGCATGCGTTTGACGACCGCCAGACGCTCGGCCGAGAAACCACGCCTGCGCAATCCTTCGAAGTTCATGGTGCGCCCGGCTGCAGGCTGCCCCTGGCATTTGACAAAGGGCGGCACGTCGGCCACCACCATCGAACACATGGCCGTCATGGCATGGGCGCCGATGCGGACAAACTGGTGCAAGGCTGAAAAGCCGCCCAGGACCACCCAGTCACCCACATGCACATGCCCTGCCAAGGCCGCATTGTTGGCGAAGATGGTGTGGTCGCCGACAACACAATCGTGTGCCAGATGCACATAGGCCATGATCCAGTTGTCATTGCCCAGAACAGTCTTGCCAAGGTCACCCGGTGATCCGATGTTGAATGTGCAGAATTCTCGAATGGTGTTGCGGTCACCGATGTGGAGCTCACAGGGCTCACCACCGTACTTCTTGTCCTGCGGAATGGCGCCCAGCGAATTGAACTGGAAGATCCGGTTGTCACGCCCGATGGTCGTGTGACCCTCGATCACGCAATGCGCGGCAACGCTGGTGCCCGCACCGATCCGGACATGCGGACCGATGACGGTATAGGGGCCGATGGTGACAGAGCTGTCAATCTCGGCCGCCGGGTCAACAAGCGCCGTGGGATGGATATTGGCCATACCCACCTCTCTTTCAGGCGACGGTCCGCATGGTGCACATGAGCTCGGCCTCGCAGGCCACCTCTCCACCCACGCGGGCCACCCCCTTGAACTTCGAAATGCCGGCCCTCATCCGGTCCAGGGTGACATCCATGAGCAGCTGGTCACCAGGCTCGACCGGGCGCTTGAAGCGGGCACCATCGATGCCCGCAAAGTAGTAGACGGTCTTTTCGTCCGGAACCATGCCCAGGGTTTCGAAGGACAGCAATGCGGCCGCCTGCGCCATGGCCTCCAGCATCAGCACCCCCGGCATCACCGGACGGTGAGGAAAATGGCCCTCGAAGAAGGGCTCGTTGATGGTGACGTTCTTGAGCGCCAGGATGCGCTTGCCTTTTTCCAGTTCGAGCACCCGGTCCACCAGAAGGAACGGGTAGCGATGAGGAAGTTGCTTGAGAATCTGGTGGATGTCCATCATGGCGTTTTGGATGAAATCTGTGCGGCCGCAAGCGCCTGCTCAATGAGCTTCAGGCGCTCACGCAACCGATTGAGCTGCTTGAGAGATGCTGCGTTTTTCTCCCAGTCGGCATTGTCGTCGATGGGGAACACGCCAGTGTATTGGCCAGGCTGGCGAATCGAGCGCGTGACAACGGAAGCGGCCGAGATGTGAACGCCATCTGCCAGGCTCAGGTGGCCGAGGACGATGGCCCCTCCGCCGACGGTGCAACGCGCTCCGATGTGGGCGCTGCCAGCCACTCCCACACACCCGGCCATGGCCGAGTGCTCACCCACCTGCACGTTGTGACCGATCTGGATCAGATTGTCCAGCTTGACGCCATCGCCAATGACCGTGTCGTCCAGCGCACCACGATCAATACAGGTGTTGGCGCCGATCTCCACATCGTCACCGATGCGCACGGCGCCCAGCTGCTCAATCTTGACCCAGGCACCGTCGTGGGGGGCAAAGCCGAAGCCGTCGGCACCCACCACCACACCCGGATGCAGGATGCCTCGTGCGCCAAGCACGCAGTGTCGACCAAACACCACCCTGGGCCCCAGCCGGCTGAACTCGCCGATGCGCGCATGCTCCTCCACCACGGCGTGAGCACCGATCCGCACGCCGTCGCCGAGGTGCACACCCTCGCCAATCACGGCAAACGGTCCGATGTCGACACCCGAACCCAGCACGGCGCCAGGATGGATGCTGGCCAGCGGGTCGATCCGAGCCTTGGGCAACGGGTCATGCTGGGCCCGCCACCACTGGCTCAGGCGTGCGAAGTAGAGATAAGGGTCGTCGCAGACGATGCACGCACCGCGACCTGCTGCGGCGTCGGCCAAGGCGGGTGGCACGATGAGACTGCCAGCCCGTGTGGTCTGGATCTGCCCGGCGTAACGGGCCTGGGCCACGAAGGCGATTTCATCCGGCCCGGCGCTGGCGATGGGGGCGAGACGACTGACTGGCGTCTCTGGCGAACCTTCAAGCCTGCCACCGAGGGCATCAACAATCGCGCCCAGTGGCCGGCTCATTCAGCATCCCCCGGTCACTTCAAGGCGTTCAAGGCTGTGAGCACCTTGTCGGTGATATCGTGCCTGGGGTTGATGTACACCGCCTCCTGGATCACGAGGTCGTACTTCTCGGCTTCGGCAATCTGCTTGATGACCCGGTTGGCCCGCTCAAGAACCGCCTGCAGCTCCTCGTTCTTGCGCAGGTTCAGATCCTCCTGAAACTCGCGCTGCTTGCGCTGGAATTCCTGATCCTGGTTGATCAGCTGCCGTTGGCGCACCACGCGTTGACTTTCGGCGAGGGTAGGCGCCTCACGCTCAAACTTGTCGGAGGCCGTCTTCAGCTGCTGGGCCAGGGCCTGCAGGTCCTTTTCGCGGCGCGAAAACT
>SBFU01000417.1 GCA_006227785.1 Burkholderiales bacterium | reverse complement strand
ATGCGCATCCCCGATGCCGCCACCGGCCGGGCCTCCGCCAAAGCCGCCGATTCTCCCATCACCATGCACATCGGGCCGTACCGCCTGCCGAACAATCTGTTTGTTGCGCCCATGGCCGGCGTGACGGACCGGCCGTTCCGCAAGCTGTGCAAGCGCCTGGGCGCCGGCTATGCGGTCAGCGAGATGGTCACCAGCCGCCCGGATCTGCAGGACAGCCTGAAGACCTCGCGACGCGCCGACCACCGCGGTGAACCGGGGCCGATTGCCGTGCAGATCGCCGGCACCGAGGCCCAGATGATGGCCGACGCGGCCCGTTACAACATCGACCGGGGCGCCCAGATCATTGACATCAACATGGGCTGCCCGGCCAAGAAGGTCTGCAACAAATGGGCTGGCTCCGCCCTGATGCAGGACGAGCAATTGGCCATCGGCATCGTTGAGGCCGTGGTGGCGGCCTGCGTGCCGCACGATGTGCCGGTCACCCTCAAGATGCGCACCGGCTGGTGCGCCGATGTCCGCAACGCGCCGGCACTGGCCATGGCCGCCGAGCAGGCCGGCGTGCAGATGCTCACCGTGCACGGACGCACCCGCGAGCAGGGCTACAGCGGTCAGGCCGAACACGACACCGTGGCCCTGATCAAGAGCCGGGTGGCCATCCCGGTGGTGGCCAATGGCGATATCGACAGTCCGCAAAGTGCCGCCACCGTGTTGCGCCAGACCGGAGCCGATGCCGTCATGATCGGCCGCGCGGCCCAGGGCCGCCCCTGGATCTTCCGCGAAGTGGCGCACCACCTCGCCACCGGTGGCCTGCTGCCGGCACCTGACCTGACCGAAGTCAGGGACTGGCTGATCGAACACCTGCACGATCACTACGATCTCTATGGCGAACACACGGGGGTGCGCAGTGCGCGCAAGCACCTGGGGTGGTATGTCCATGGGCTGGGCCTGCCAATGGCGGAAGTCGCACGGTTCCGCTCCCGCATCAATGTCCTGACCCGGTGCGAAGAACAGCTGCGTGTCGTGGCCGACAGCTTCGATGCCTGGTCTGTCTCGCTGCCAGTGCTGCCCCACGGGCATGAAACCAAAGACTGGAAACTCGCCGCATGAGCCAGAACCCCTTGCACGACTGTGTCCGCGCCAGCCTGGAAAGCTATTTCCACGACCTCAACGGCACCGACCCTGCCGGTCTGCATGAGATGCTGGTGAAGGCGGTTGAGAAACCCCTGCTGGAGGTCGTGATGGAACAGGCACAGCACAACCAGTCGCGTGCGGCCCAGTGGTTGGGCCTGAACCGCAACACCTTGCGCAAGAAGTTGCTCGAGCACAAGCTGATCGATTGAGAACACGCCCGCGGCGCTCGATGGAGCGTTCGTGCCACAGATCCGAAACTGTCCCGCCCTCCACCATGCGCGCACTCCTCTCCGTCTCCGACAAGACCGGCATCGTCGAATTCGCCCAGGCCCTGCACGGCCTCGGCGTGACCCTTCTGTCCACCGGTGGCACCGCCAAGCTGCTGGCCGACCAGGGCCTGCCCGTCACCGAAGTGGCCGAGGTCACGAACTTTCCTGAAATGCTGGACGGCCGCGTCAAGACCCTGCACCCCAAGGTGCACGGCGGCCTGCTGGCCCGTCGCGAGCTGCCCGAGCACATGGCCGCTCTCAAGGAGCATGGCATCGAGACCATCGATCTGCTGGTGGTCAACCTCTATCCGTTCGAGGCCACGGTGGCCAAGGCCGGCTGCACCCTGGCCGACGCGATCGAGAACATCGATATCGGCGGCCCGGCCATGGTGCGCAGCGCCGCCAAGAACTGGAAGGACGTGGGTGTGGTCACCGACGCCGGCCAGTACGAGGCCGTGATCGCCGAGCTCAAGGCGACCGGCAAGCTGTCCGACAAACTGCGTTTCGCGCTGTCGGTGGCCGCCTTCAACCGCATCGCCCAGTACGACGGCGCGATCAGCGACTACCTGTCGTCGGTGACGTTTGAAGAAGAGAAACTGAGCGAGACCTATGTGCCGTCTCGCAACCTGTTTCCCGGCCAGTCCAACGGTCAGTTCATCAAGGTGCAGGACCTGCGCTACGGCGAGAACAGCCATCAGCAGGCCGCCTTGTACCGCGACCTGTACCCCGCCCCCGGCTCGCTGGTGACCGGCGTGCAACTCCAGGGCAAGGAACTGTCCTACAACAACATCGCCGATGCCGACGCCGCCTGGGAGTGCGTCAAGAGTTTCGAGGCGCCCGCCTGCGTGATCGTCAAGCACGCCAACCCTTGCGGCGTGGCCGTGGGCAAGGACGCGCACGAGGCCTATGCCAAGGCTTTCCAGACCGACCCGACCAGCGCCTTCGGCGGCATCATCGCTTTCAACCGCACGGTGGACAAAGCCGCGGCCGAAGCCGTGGTCAAGCAGTTCGTCGAGGTGCTGATGGCGCCCGATTTCACCACCGAAGCGCTGGAGATCTTCAAGCCCAAGGTCAATGTGCGTCTGATGAAGATCGCCATGCCGGCCGGTGGCGCCAGTGCCTGGGACCAGGGTCGCAACGCCATGGACGCCAAGCGCGTGAGCTCAGGCCTGCTGCTGCAGACGGCCGACAACCATGAGCTGGCCCTGGCCGACCTGAAGGTGGTCACGGTCAAGCAACCCACCCCGGAAGAACTGCAAGACCTGCTGTTTGCCTGGAAGGTGGCCAAGTACGTCAAATCCAACGCCATCGTGTTCTGCAAGAACGGCATGACCATGGGCGTGGGTGCCGGCCAGATGAGCCGCCTCGATTCGGCGCGCATCGCCAGCATCAAGGCCGAGGCCGCCAAGCTGTCGCTGCAAGGCACGGTGGTGGCGAGCGACGCTTTCTTCCCGTTCCGGGATGGCCTCGATGTGGTGGTGGACGCGGGCGCAACCTGTGTTGCACAGCCCGGTGGTTCCATGCGCGACCAGGAAGTGATCGACGCGGCCAACGAGCGTGGCGTGGCGATGGTGTTCACCGGCGTGCGCCACTTCCGCCACTGAGCCAGTCCCCGGGGTCGTCTTTCATTCAAGCAGGAGCGAGTGCATGGAACCCACTGTTGTCGATGAGCGCACGCGCTCGGCCAAGAACGTCACCACCATCATTTATGCCCTGTACGCGGCTTCGTTTCTGGTGGGCATCACGGCCATCGTGGCCATCGTGATGAACTACGTCAAGCGCGAGGACATGCAGGGCACGCTGTTCGAGAGCCACTTCCGCTGGCAGATCCGGACCTTCTGGTTCGGCCTGCTGTGGGGTGTGCTGGGTGCCTTGAGCCTGTTCATCGTGGTCGGATTCGCGGTGTTGCTGGCCAATGCGATCTGGATCATCTACCGCATCGTCAAGGGCTGGCTCAACCTGAACGACAACAAACCGATGTACGCCGCCTGAAGCGGCACACCCTTCTGTTCTGGAAACGCCTGGCGTTCAGGCCAGCTGCCTGAACACCTCGCGTGCCGCAGCGACGGTGGCGGCAATGTCATCGTCAGAGTGGGCGGCGCTCACAAAGCCGGCCTCGTACAGGGCGGGGGCGATGTACACGCCCCGGTCCAGCAGGCCGTGGAACAGCGTGTTGAAGCGGGCTCCGTCGGTCTTCATCACGGTCGCATAGTTCTGCGGCAGCTCAGGCATCAGGAAGAAGCCGAACATGCCACCCTGGCAATCCCCGCAGAAGGCAATGCCTTCGGCATCGGCCGCGGTCTTGAGGCCATCGACCAGGGCACGTGTCCGCGACGACAGGTGCTCGAAGAACCCGGGTTTCTGGATTTCCTTCAGGGTGGCCAGGCCGCAGGCCGTGGCCACCGGGTTGCCCGACAGCGTGCCGGCCTGGTAGACGCCGCCCAACGGAGCCAGCTGCTCCATCACGGCGCGCTTGCCGCCAAAGGCGGCCAGAGGCATGCCGCCACCGATGACCTTGCCCATCACCGTCATGTCGGGCTCGAAACCGGGAATCAGCGAGGCGTAGTGGCCCTGCGCACTGCCCAGGCCGACGCGGAAACCGGTCATGACCTCGTCGAACACGAACAGGGCGCCGTGTTGCGTGCACAGCTCGCGGATCCGCTTCACAAACGGCACGCTGGCGCGCACGAAATTCATGTTGCCGGCGATCGGCTCGATCATGACGCAGGCGATGCCGTCGCCATGCTCGGCAAAGGCCGCTTCAATCTGCGCGACGTTGTTGTATTCCAGAACCAGGGTGTGTTGCACCACCTCGGGCGGCACGCCAGCGCTGGTCGGGTTGCCGAAGGTCGCCAGGCCCGAGCCGGCCTTGACCAGCAGGGCGTCGGCGTGTCCGTGGTAGCAACCCTCGAACTTGATGATGGTCTTGCGGCCGGTGGCGCCGCGCGCCAGCCGGATGGCGCTCATGCCGGCCTCGGTGCCCGAACTCACCAGGCGCACCATCTCCAGGCTCGGGACGAGCTTGATGATCTCTTCGGCCAACTCCACTTCGCGTTCTGTCGGGGCGCCGAAAGAGAAGCCGTCCATGGCGGCTTTTTGCACGGCCTCCAGCACCGCCGGGTGGCCGTGTCCCAGGATCATGGGGCCCCAGGAGCCGATGTAGTCGATGTACCGCTGGCCGTTGGCGTCCCAGAAGTAGGCACCCTGTGCGCGCTGCACGAAGCGGGGCGTGC
>SBFU01000472.1 GCA_006227785.1 Burkholderiales bacterium | reverse complement strand
AGACCCACTGGGCACGCCCGATCGACACAGCGCCGTTCTACGCCTATGCGCTCAAACCCGGCGTGACCTTCACCTACCTGGGTCTGAAGACCGATGAAACCGCTGCGGTGCGTTTCGGCGATGTGCCCAGCTCCAACCTGTTCGTGGCCGGCGAGATGATGGCCGGCAACGTGCTGGGCAAGGGCTACACCGCCGGCGTCGGCATGTCCATTGGCACGGCCTTCGGGCGTATTGCCGGCACCGAGGCTGCCCGTGCAGCGATGAACATCGGGGAGGGGCATCATGCCGCCGCTTGACTCCCTGGTGCAGGATGCCCGTGCACTCGCTTCCGGGACGGACGTCCCATCGGCCTCGGTGGACGAGGTGACGCGGCAGATGGCCATCTGCAATGCCTGCCGCTACTGCGAGGGCTTCTGCGCGGTGTTCCCGGCCATGACGCGCCGACTCACCTTCGGCCCGGCCGACGTGCACTACCTGGCCAATCTGTGCCACAACTGCGGTGCCTGCCTGCACGCCTGCCAGTACGCCCCGCCACACGAGTTTGCGGTCAATGTGCCGCAGGCCATGGCGAAGGTGCGGGGTGAAACCTATGTGGCCTATGCCTGGCCGAAGCCGCTGGGCGCGCTCTACGAGCGCAACGGCCTGGCCGTGTCGCTCGCACTGGCCGCCGGACTGGCGCTGTTCCTTGTGCTGGCGCTGGCACTGAACGGCACCTTGTGGGGCGGTGACCTGGGTGGCGATTTCTACCAGCTGTTTCCGCACAACCTGCTGGTGCTGATGTTCGCACCCGTGTTCGTCTGGGCCGTCCTGGCTCTGGGCATAGGCGTCACGCGCTTCCTGCGCGATGTGTCGCCCGCGACGACGGGGCAGGCGGTGGCCGGTGGTGATGCGGTGCAGGCGGCGCGTGATGTGATGACGCTCAAGTACCTGGACGGTGGTCACGGGGAAGGCTGTCACAACGAGGACGATGCTTACACCCTGTCGCGTCGCCGCGCCCATCACCTGACCTTCTACGGCTTCATGCTGTGTTTTGCCGCCACCAGCCTGGGCACGGTCTACCACTACGTCTTTGGCTGGGTAGCGCCCTATGACCTGCCCAGCCTGCCCAAGGTCCTGGGCGCGGTGGGTGGGGTGAGCCTGCTGCTCGGCACGGCCGGCCTGTTTCGCCTGAAATGGTCGCGGCACCCGCTGCACGGTGACGCCGCGCAGAAGCCCATGGACTACGGCTTCATCGCCCTGCTGTTCCTCACCAGCCTGACCGGGTTGTTGCTGTGGTGGCTGCGTGGAACCGACGCCCTGGCCCTGATGCTGGCGCTGCACCTGGGTGTGGTGATGGCCCTGTTCGCGACCCTGCCTTATGGCAAGTTCGCGCACGGCATCTTCCGCAGTGCCGCGTTGTTGCGCTTCGCCGTGGAAAAGCGCCAGCCCAGTTCGCTGGCGCTGGGTGACGACTGATCGCAAGCAGGAAGGCCGCCAGATGACCAGCTTGCTCGGACGGGTGGATGCGGTCAGCTTGCGGCTGTTCGTCGCGGTGTGTGAAACCGGGACGATCACGGGTGCTGCCGAACGGGAGTGCATCGTTGCCTCTGCCATCAGCAAACGCATTGCCGAGATGGAGTACTGGATCGGAACGCCACTGCTTCTGCGCGGACAGCGGGGTGTCCAACCCACGGCAGCCGGAAACGCACTGCTGCGCCATGCCCGACGGATCTTGCAGAACATGAGAGACCTGCAGGCCGAGATGTCCGGCTATGGCGATGGCGTGCGAGGGCACGTCAGGATGCTGGTCAACAGGTCTTCCATGGCGGAGTTCGTTCCTGAGGAAGTGCAGGCTTTCACACAGCTTCATCCGGACATTTCCATAGAGCTCGAAGAGCGGCGAAGCGCAGAAGTCGTCAGGGGAGTTCAGGCGGGCCTGGCCGACATCGGGATCAGCAGGTCTTTCGTCGAAGGTGCGGGCTTGCAGCGACACACCTACCGCTACGACCACTTCGCGGTGGCCGTGGACGCCTGCCACCCTTTGGCCAAACTGGATGGCGTCTGCTTTGAGCAGACTCTTGAGTACGACCGGATCGGACTCACGCACGATGAGCAGCATGGCTCGTCCATGCAGGCGCTCATGTACAAGAAGGCGGTCGATCTCGGGCGCGAGCCCATGTACCGCATCCAGGTCACCAGCTACCACGCCGCGTTGCGACTGCTGGCGGGATCGCGCGCGGTGGCCATTCTGCCCATAGAAGCCGCTCATGTTCATGCCCAGCTGCTGGGCATAAGACTCATCCCCTTGACGGACAGCTGGGCGCGTCAACCGTTCATGATCTGCGTTCAGTCAGAGCAGGCCATGTCGATTGCCGCGCGCCAGCTGTTCCATCACCTGCTGAGCCGGCGTCCAGCCGAGTCTGCCAGTGCGTCCGATCTCTGCCTTCTTGAACAGTGATGGACTCCTTTCCGAATCATCGCTTTGCAAGCCCGGCCCGCGGTCACAGAATCGTCCGGGCTTTTCATCATTCCTTTCTTTGACGGAGACATCTACCTCATGAACAAACACGCTTACTCCCTATGCGTCACCGCAGCACTGGCGGTGACTGGAGCTGCCCATGCCCAGTCTTCGGTCACACTGTACGGCGTCGTTGACCTGTCACTGGCCAAGGTGTCCGGTCAGGATCTCAAGCTCGCCGGCGCATCGCCATTGACCAACGGCACGTCCCGCTTTGGCCTGCGGGGCACCGAGGACCTGGGTGGTGGCATGAAGGCCTCCTTCAATTTCGAAGCGCAAGTCAATCCGGAAACCGGGGCAACAGGCGATCCCTTCTTTGGTCGCGCTGCCAACATGACCCTCAGTGGTGGTTTCGGATCGGTGCTTCTGGGGCGTACCCTGACGCCGGGCTTTCGGGCGGTCAGTGCCTGGGAGCTCAGCGGTTCCGCCAACTACAACCCGGTCAGCAGCCAGTTTTCTTACGTGGGTGTGAACTCCCGCAACAACAGCCAGATCAGCTACACCACGCCTTCGTTCGGTGGGTTCACGGCCACCGTCGCCCACATCCTGAAAGCCAACACATCCGATGGCCGCTCGAAGAGCGAGTTCAACGTGATCTACCGTGCTGGTCCGTTGGCAGCCAGCATGGCCTACAACAAGCTCAGCGGCGGTGATGCCAACCACATGGTGGGTGCGGCCTACGATTTCGGCGCGGCCCGAGTGGCAGCCAGCTACCACGATGCCACCGGTGCAGGGCGTGGCAAGGGGTTCACGCTGGGCGCCAAGGTTCCTGCGGGTCCGGTGAGCCTGATCATCGACGTCGCCCGCGACACGGAGAACAAGGACACCGACATGTTGCTGGAAGCGCGCTATCCGCTGTCCAAGCGCACGTTCGCGTACTTTGCCCACAGCCGCAATGGCAAAGGGAAAGCCGCTGTCGATGTGAACGCCTCCATGCTGGGTGTGCGTCACAACTTCTGATCACCTCGATGACTTCAAGGATTCGGGCCGCATTCGTGCGGCCCTTTTTTCGGCGCGTTTCCCGACATGCCGGAACAGCCGGCTGGAGCACGTCATGAATCTGTCCATACCCTGCGTCCTCATGCGAGCAGGGACTTCACGCGGTCCCTTTTTTCTGAGCGATTGGCTTCCTCAAGGACGAGAGGCCCGTGAGCAGGCCTTGATCGGTGCCATCGGCGCATCGGATCCGTTGCAACTCGATGGGCTTGGCGGCGGGAGCACGCTCAACAGCAAGGTGGCCATCGTTTCGCGCTCAACCCAACCCGACTGTGATCTGGACTACCTGTTTGCACAGGTCGGGGTCGGACATCAGTCCGTGGACACGCGACCCAACTGCGGCAACATGCTGGCTGGCGTGGCGCCGTTTGCGCTTGAGCAGGGTCTCGTTGTCGCGCAGGATGGCCAAACCACCGTGCGCATCTACAACGTCAACACCGGGTCCAAGATCGAGGCAACGGTCTGCACGCCGGGTGGGAAGGTCACCTATGAAGGTGATGCGCGCATCGATGGTGTTGCGGGTACCGCAGCACCCGTGCTGCTGAATTTTCTGGATGCCTGGGGTGCCGTCACCGGCAAGCTGTTTCCCACGGGACAGCGCATCGATCATGTCGACGGACTGGATGTCACCTGCATTGATGCTGCCATGCCATTGCTGCTGCTGCGCGCCCGGGATCTGGGGCTGAGCGGGCGTGAGCGTCCCAGCGAGCTCGACGCCAACACCAGGCTGCTCGAACGCATCGAGGCGTTGCGCATCCAGATGGGTGAGCGCATGGGTCTGGGCGATGTGTCAGGCAGCGTGGTACCCAAGCCTGTACTGGTCAGTCAGGGTGACACGCCCGACAGCATCACCTCCCGTTATTTCACGCCTCACAAGTGCCATGCCTCGCATGCTGTCACCGGAGCCATCGGTGTGGCGACGGCATTTGCGCTGCCGGGCACGGTCGCCAGTGGACCCCGGCGTTCACCTGGGCGGCATCCGCTGGTGGTGCTTCACCCGGCTGGGCAGATCGATGTGGACGTCGAAGTCCAGGGCGAGGGCGACGGTGCCACGGTCCAGCGGGCGGCCCTGGTGCGGACCGCCCGAAAAATCATGCACGGCATGCTGCATCTGCCGGCGTATGTCTTCCCGCCTGCGATGG
>SBFU01000310.1 GCA_006227785.1 Burkholderiales bacterium | reverse complement strand
CGTAGAACCCGATCGATGCCACGCCCACCGCCATGGCCCACATGCGCATGCGGGTCCAGTCGCCCATGTTCACGATATCGCTGATCGCACCCATGGTGCAAAAATGCGTTCGCTGGGCAATGAAGCCGAAAATCAGTGCAGCGCCGAATGCGGCCCACAGCACCCAAACCTGTGTCGATTGAAGCTCAGCGATGTCCATCGCCGAGATTGTAGGTTCACCGGGCAGCGCCCGAGCTGAGAGGGGCTGGCGACCGACAAGGCCACCAGCCACCAGCCGCCAACCACGTCAACGCATGCGGGAGAGCCGTTCACGCGCCACGCTGGCGGCCTCAGACTGCGGATAGGCCTTCACGAGGGACTCCAGGGCTCGACGCGAGGCGCGCGAATCCTTGAGCTCCGTGTGGGAGTTGGCCATGGCCAGCATGGCTTCTGGGGTGCGCACATGCTGGGGAAAACGGCCGGCGAGCCGACCGTGGCTATCCAGTGCCTCTTTGTAGGCCTTGGTCGCGTACTGGGCGTTGCCCAGCCAATAAAGTGCCGAAGGCACATACCCGCTGGAAGGGTACTTCATCAGAAAAGCCGAGAACGCCGAAGCGGCACCCGAAAAGTCCGCCCGCCGCAGCACGGCGAGGGCCTCTTCAAACTCTCGCTGCTCGGCCGGCAGGGCGGTGAAACTTTGACCGTCGTGCGTCACCTGGGCAGGCTCCACCTCCTTCAGTCGACTTTCGAGACCTTGCCTGACATCGGCCTGCTGACGCTGAAGTTCGGATACCTCACGGGCAAGCTGCTCGTTCTGGCCGCGCAGCCGAGCCAGCTCGGCCCTGAGCTCTTCTATCTGCGCTGCCAACTCAAGCATGCCGCGTTGCGCTTGGGAACGCGCCTCGCGCGACTGCTGCAGCTCGGCTTCAGCCGCCTGGCGATGGGCATCGAAGCGCTGGCGCAGCTCGATCAAGGCCTTGCGGGCTTCATCATCACCAAAGAGCGCGTGAGCGTGCCAGGGCCATGCAGCAGCCAGAGTCAGAGCCATGGGCGCCAGGGCGCGCCGCAGGAGAGTAGGACGCATTGGGTTCACCGGTAGCTGATCTCCACGCGGCGGTTCTGCGAATAGGCGGTTTCGTCAAAGCCCACCACGGCCGGCTTTTCCTTGCCGAAACTGACCGCTTCCATCTGGGCATCGCTCACGCCCAGAAGTGCGAGGGAGCGGCGCACAGCCTCTGCCCGGCGCTGTCCCAGGGCCAGGTTGTACTCACGCCCACCGCGCTCGTCGGTGTGTCCCTCCAGAGCGACGCGCCGCGCACGGTTGGCGTTGAGGACACGGGCATGGGCCTCCAGAACGGCGGCAGCTTCCGGTCTCACGACATAGCTGTCGAAATCGAAATAGATGACACGCTCGAGGCCCGCCACGTCGGCCGGATTGCTACCACCCGGCAAGTCGACACCGGTGACGCTGCGAGAGTCCACACCACTGCCCTGCCCACCGGCACCGGCGCCAGCCGCACCCGTCTGGCTGCCGCGGTCCTCGACCTGGGCCTCGTCCAGCTTGACTCCAGAGCTGCAGGCGCCGAGTGCGGTCGCGACGATGACCGACCCAAGAATCGTGACCCATCGTCCACGCAGGGGATGACCACTGGTAGCGGGAAGGGAGTGTGGGGCGGAACTCATGGGCTGGGACCTTTCAGAAACAAGATGGGCAAATGGGAACAGAAGGAAACAGAAAAGAAAAACAAATCAGCGGGCAAACGGACCCCAATCGGGCTCACGGATGTCACCTGAAGCGCCCGCCAGGCGGGTCTTGATGCGCCCATCGACCGTCGAGGTCATGAGGGCCTCCTGACCACCCTCTCGGGTGGCGTAAATGATCAGACGGCTGTTCGGTGCGAAGCTGGGGCTTTCATCGGCGCTGCCCTCGGTCAATGCCGACGCTCTTCCGGTCGCCAACTCAAGCACATGCAAGCGGAAGGCACCATTGACACGGGATATGTAGGCCAGCCAGCGTCCATCCGGGCTGGGCGAGGGCGAGATGTTGTAGTTGCCCGAGAACGTGATGCGCTGGGCATCACCACCTTGTGCCGACATGCGGTAGATCTGCGGCGCACCACCGCGGTCGCTGACGAAGTAAATCTGGCGGCCGTCAGCGCTGTACACGGGTTCGGTATCAATGGCCGAAGACTGCGTCAATCGCCGTGGTTCGCCCCCGTTGGACGACATCACATACACCTGGGCGTTGCCCGACAGGGTCAGCGCCAGGGCGATCTGGCTGCCGTCGGGTGACCAGGTAGGGGCACTGTTGGATCCACGGAAGTTCGCCAGCAGGCGCCGACGACCCGAGGCAATCTCATGGGCGTATATGACGGGCTTGCGGGCCTCGAAAGAAACATAGGCCAGTTGCGCCCCGTTGGGCGACCAACTCGGGGAAATGATCGGCTCAGGACTGCTCAAGGCTGCCTTGGCACCCTGGCCGTCGGCATCGGCCACCCAGAGGTTGTGCCGCGCGCCGACTTTGGTGACATACGCAATGCGGGTGGAGAAGACCCCTTTCTCACCGGTCAGCTTCTCGTACACGTGGTCGGCGATGCGGTGTGCCGCCAGGCGCAGATCGGCAGCGCCGACTGGAAAACTCAGCCCCCCCAAGTCCTGGGCACGCACCGTGTCCCAGAGGCGGAACCGCACATCAAACCGCCCGTCGGCGAGACGGGTGACGCTGCCCACCACCAGAGAGTCGGCCCCCTTCTCTCGCCAGGCGGCCGCGTCGGGCCGCGCATTCTCATCAAGGCCGGAGGCCACCGGTTCGACGAACCGGAACTGACCGCTGCGCTCCAGGTCGGCACGCACGATGGCTGCCACATCCTCGCTGGCTGTGTCGCTGCCGCGAAACCTCACGGTTGAAAACGGCAGACGGGTGACGCCGGCGCCGGCCACTTCGACCCTGAACTGCGCCAGTGCCGATGGCGAAAGACCCGCCAGGACAGGCAGGGCAAGTGCGGATCCGAGCAGCTGGCGGCGCTGTCCGGCGTGGCGAAGTGCAAATGGCGTCAATTCCTGCATTCTGTTGTGTTCTGACATGACCCTCTCATCATCGCACAGTGCAGATGAGCCTCTCGGCGGATAATAACGGACCATCGGAGCAGCCCCGTGACAAGATGTGCATGACGATTCGGCCCATCTGCACGGATGCGACCGCCACCTGTCTGGCAACAGATGACTCCGATCGATGCCAATGGTTCCGAACCCGGGACTTAGATTGCCCAACAGGCGCACCTGAACTGACAACGTGTCACGCCCAGCAGATCCCACCGATACCATCACGCAGCGGCTGCGTCGCCTGTGGCCCTTTTTCCGCTCCGCCAAGGCCGGCATGGCACTGGCCGGCGTGGGCACCCTGGTCGGTGCGCTGACCGAGCCTTTGATCCCCGCCCTCCTCAAGACCTTGCTGGACCGGGGTTTCGGCGAGGGACGCATTGCGCTGTGGATGGTGCCGGCCGCATTGATGGGGCTGTTCGGTGTGCGAGGGCTGGCGGGGTTCGTTGCGCAATACGCCTTGTCCTACACCGCCAGCATGGGCTTGCTCAATCTGAGACGTGCCATGTACGCAAGGCTCAACGATGCCCAGATGACCTTGTTCGCCCGCCAGAGTGCCAGCAAGCTGTCCAACACCCTGGTCTACGAGGTGCAGACAGGTGCCACCATGCTGGTCAACGCCATGCTGACGCTGACCAAGGACAGCCTGACCCTGATGGCCCTGCTTGGCTACCTGCTGTACCTGAACTGGAAGCTGACCCTGATTGTGCTGCTGCTGTTTCCCGGTCTGGTATGGATCATGCGCACCCTCTCCCGCCGGCTTTACCGGCTGACACTTTCCAGCCAGCAGGCCACCGACGAACTGGCCTACGTGGTCGAGGAAAACGCGCTGGCCCACCGCATGGTGCGTCTTCACGGTGCCCAGGCCAGACAGGCCGAGCGCTTCGACAAATTGAGTGTGATCCTGCGCCGCCTGGCGCTGAAGTCGACCATCGCTCAAGCTGCCATGACCCCATTGACACAGATGCTGGCCGCGGCAGCCCTCTCGGCCGTGATTGCGGTGGCCTTGTGGCAAAGCCAGAGCAGCGGTGTCAGTGTGGGCAACTTCGTGGCCTTCGTGACAGCGATGCTGATGCTGGTCGCTCCGATTCGCCATCTGGCCGAGATTGCCGGCCCGATCACGCGCGGGCTGACCGCGCTGGAGCGCGGACTGGACCTGATCGAGAACACACCCATCCAGACCGGCGGCCATCACCGGGTCGAACGGGTCGGCGGTGCAATCGAGTTTCGGCAGGTATCGGTGCGATACCCCCGGCATGAGGAGCCCGACAGCGTCGATACCGAGGGGAGGCTGGCGCTGCAACAGGTCGATCTCTCCATCCGTCCCGGTGAGGTGGTGGCCTTTGTGGGGCCGTCCGGCTCAGGCAAGACGACACTGGTCAACCTGTTACCCCGCTTTGTCGAGCCAGAGAAGGGGCAGGTCTTGCTCGACGGTGTTCCATTGCATGAATGGGACCTGGGCTGCCTGCGCCGTCAGTTCGCGATGGTCAGTCAGGATGTGGTGATGCTCAACGACACCATCGCGGCCAACGTCGCGCTGGGTGAGGCGTTCGATGAATCGCGGGTCACCCAGGCA
>SBFU01000280.1 GCA_006227785.1 Burkholderiales bacterium | reverse complement strand
GTTACAACCGCGGCTGGCCAATCGTTTCTAATAACGGCCTGCCACCGGCGCCTGCGCCGGTCCGGTCCTGGCCCAATTGAGGGCCGCCTATCCCTTTTTTTTGCCGCGCGCGCCCGAGGTCATGCCCCGGTGCCGTGATCTGTTTTGCGCCATTCTTCTCTTGGTCCGTCCCCGTCGACCGCTCTGGTGCGCCAGCTCGCCAGCTGGCGACCCGAGCTTGTCAGCACGCCCGGCCAGGACGTGGCCGAGCGGCTGGGTCAGTGGCTGCACGTGGCCGAGGCGATTGGGCTGCACGCCGCACGGGGTCAGCTGGCCGCCGCCGCGCGGCGGGGTGGACGCCCGACCGCAGAAGGGTGGCGAACCCGCCTGCAGCAGGAACTGGACCGGCTGCGGAGCACGCTCACCCGCTCCATCCGCGCGGTGGACCCGTCACACCGGCCTGACCCTGGTGATCTGGATACCGAGTTTGCCCTTTACCACCAGCGCCTGAACGATCTGCAACGGCGCATGGAAATGGGGGTGGACGCATTGCGTCAGCACGTTCGCCAGACGTTGGCCCAGGTCAACCCCGAGCTGGCGGCCATGGACGCTGTCATGGAACCGCTGTTTGCGGGCCGCGAGCAGCGCTTGCTGGCTGGCCTGCCCGCCTTTTTGCGGGCGCGCTTCGTGGCGTTGCGGCAGCAGGCCGCCGAGTCGGGCAGCCCGGATGCCCTGGGCTGGTTGCAGACTTTCTCCGCTGAATTCGAGCAGCTCATGCTGGCCGAACTCGACTTGCGCCTGCTGCCGGTCGTCGGCCTGATTGAATCCCTGGACCCATGACAACCACGATGTCCCGTTCTTCCCGCGTTCTGTTTGTTCTGGCCTTCATCACCGGTCTGGCCGTGGTGGGCTGGGTGGCCAGCGGCTTTGTTGGTACCAGCGCATTTGCGCTGGGCATGACGCTGCTGATCGGACTGGTCTACCTGGCCGGCGCCTGGGAGCTTCGCCGCTACGGACAGGACACGGCACAACTTCGGGTCGCCATGGGCGGCATTCCGGAGACCTTGGCGCGGCTGGCCGACTGGCTGCCCCGAGTACCGGAGGCGCTTCGGGATGCGGTCCGTCAGCGCATCGAGAACGAGCGCGGCGGTTTTGCCGGTCCCGCCCTGACCCCTTACCTGGTGGGCCTGCTGGTCATGCTGGGCATGCTGGGCACTTTCCTGGGCATGGTGGTCACCTTCAAGGGTGCCGTCTTCGCCCTGGAGGGCTCGGCCGACCTGACGGCCATCCGCAGTGCCCTGGCGGCCCCGATCAAGGGCCTGGGTCTGTCGTTTGGCACCTCGGTGGCCGGTGTGGCCACCTCGGCCATGCTCGGCCTGATGGCGACGGTCTCGCGGCGCGAGCGGGCCCAGGCCCTGCGTGCGCTCGATGTGCTGGCCGGTACTTCCCTGCGCCCGTTCACGGCTGCCCACCAGCGCCAGCAAAGCTTCGAGGCCCTGCAGCGCCAGGCCGACGCCCTGCCGGTGGCGGCCGCGCACCTGCAGACCCTGATCGAGCAGACGGAGCGCCGCAGCCAGCAACTCGATGAACAGTTGCTGGCTCGCCAGACGCAATTCCAGCGGGAGGCCAGCGCGGCCTACACGGCGCTGGCCGAATCGGTTCGACAGTCCTTGCAGGACAGTCTGGCCGCCAGCGCCCGCGCCGCCACCGAAGGCCTGCAGCCTGTGGTGCAGCAGGCCATGTCGGGCATGGCCGCCGAGTCCACGCGGCTGCACGAGGGGGTGGCGCAGGCGGTGCAGGCGCAACTGGCCGGCCTGTCGGCCCAGTTCGGCTCCATCACCGAGACTGTGTCCGACAACTGGGCCCGTGCCCTGGCACGGCACACGCAGGACGCAGACCGCCTGATGCAAGGCCTGGACCAGTCGCTGGCCAGTTTCCATGCCGGCTTTGAGCAACGCAGCACCCAGCTGATGGCCAGTGTGCAGGCTGCGCAAGAGCGCGCACAGGACGAGCGCCGGCGGGCCGAGCAACAGCAGCAGCAGGCGCTGACCGCCACCCTGGAACAACTGGGGCGCACACTCGGTCACGAATGGCAGCAGGCCGGTGAGCAGGCCCAGGCCCGCCAGCAGGCGGTGCTGCAGGCGCTGGAGACGACCGCAACCGCGATGACCGAGCGCAGCAGCGAGGTGGTCCATGTGTGGCGGAGCGAGCTGGCCGCCTTGCGCAGCGAAGAGGCGCAGCGGGGCGAAGCGGCGGTGCAGCGTCTGGGCGAGCTGCAATCGGCCCTGGCCACGCAGCTGGCCACCCTGGGCAACGCCCTGGAAGCGCCCATGGCCCGCCTGATGCAGACCGCGTCCGAGGCCCCCAGGGCCGCTGCCGAGGTCATTGCCCAACTGCGTGAGCAGATGGGGCGACTGGCCGAGCGCGACAACGCCACCCTGGCCGAGCGCGCCGACCTGGTCGGCCAGATCGGTGCGCTGTTGCAGCAGGTGCAGCAGACCACGGGCGAGCAGCGTGCGGCCATCGAACACCTGGTCGGTTCGGCCACCGGCGTGCTTGACCGTGTGGGCCAGCAGTTTGCCGACACGGTCGGCGCCCAGGCGGGACGGGCCGAAACCATGGCCGAACAGGCCGCCACCAGCGCGGCCCAGCTGGCCAGCCTGGGTGAGTCCTTCGAGCAGGGCACACGACAGCTCGCGGCCAGCCATGAGCAACTGGTGCAAAGCCTGCACGCGGTCCAGGCCGCCATTGACCAGTCGCTCTCGCGCAGCGACGAACAGCTGGCCTATTACGTGGCCCAGGCGCGCGAGGTCATCGACCTGAGCATCAGCGCCCAGCAGGGCATCATTGAAGACCTGCGCGGCCTGAAGGCGCCTGCCCGCGCGAGCGCAGGGGTGGCGTGATGAGCGCCTTTCAGGACCCCCTGGCCGGCGCAGACCGGAACGCCGACGAAGCCGACGAGACCACGGCGCCGGTCTGGTCCGTGTTCGGCGACCTGATGGCCGGTCTGGTTGGCGCCTTTGTGCTGGTGTTCATCGGCGTGCTGCTGACCCAGGTCGACCTGGTCAACAGCCTGCAGGCCGAGATCGAGAAGCGACAGCAGGAAGAAGCCCGTCGCATGGCGCTGGAAAAGGCGCTGGCCGTGCCCCTGGCCAGCGGACGCATCACCCTGGACAACGGCCGCATCGGTATCAGTGGCAGCGTGCTGTTCGATCTCAACTCGGCCCGCTTGCGTCCCGAGGGCGAACAGCTGCTGCAGGCCCTGGTGCCGCCGCTGCGCGTCTACCTGGACGAGCGCGACGACATGCTCATGGTCAGTGGCTTCACCGACGACCGCCCGGTCAGCGCCGCCAACACGCAGTTCAAGGACAACCTGGAGCTGTCGGCCGAGCGTGCCCTGACAGTCACCCGAACCCTGATCGCCCAGGGCATGCCGCGCTCGCGCCTGTTCAGTGCCGCTTTTGGTGCCGAGCAACCGGTGGCCAGCAACGCCGATGAACAGGGCAGGGCGCTCAACCGCCGGGTGGAGATGGCACCGGTGCCCCGAGCCAGCACGAAACCCGCCATTCCCGCGTCATGAAGGCGGCTGACACCACGTCAGGGGCATCCCTGCTGTCGTCGCTCAATGCCCACATCGAGCAAGCCGCCCGGGCCGCGCGCGAGGCGCAAGGGCTGGACGGGCCCGTGGCCGCATCGACCTGGCCGGCCTTGCGCAGCGCCCGGCGCTTTGCCGAGACCTGGGAACGTCTGGGCGCCGAGCTGCAGGTGCAGCAGGCGCGCCAGCGTGCCCCGCAGAACGCCGGCCCTTTGAACCCCCATCGCCTGATGGTCGAAACCCTGGCGCGCATGGGTGAACTGTCGCCGCACTATCTGCGCCGCTTTCTTGCCCATGCCGAGACCCTGATGTGGCTGGAGCAGGCACAGGGCCAGCTCAAGCAGCCGGCTGCCCAGGCCAGGGGCCGGGCGGGCAAGACGGTCAAGGCAGGGCGGGGCAAGCGGTCGGCCTGAGTCCCCGGCGCTCAGGCCGGGGCAAAGGCGCTGGGGTTCCGGTGGACATATTCGGTGAGCCTTTGCCAGACCGAATCGTCGTTGCCGATGCGCGCGCTCAGGCTGTGGAACACGTGCCCGGGGTCGGCCGCCATCTTCTCCAGCCACAACTCGCGCAAGGGTGCAAACAGATGCGGTTCGGCAAACGGAAACAGGGCGGCCGATGCTTCAATGCAGGAGGCCGCTTCTGACGCGCCGATCAGGCGGTAGGCCTCCACAAAAGTTTCGTAGGGCGGGTTGTTGGGAAAATCGGCTTCGTAGAAGTAGGCCAGACCGCCACTCTCGATGATGCCCTGGGCCGACTCCACGACCAGCAATGTCCGCAAAGGCTGCTCCAGGCGGTCCAGGTGTCCACCGACCATGTCCAGGCGCAACACCGCATGGTCATAGGCCGATGCAATCGAAGGGTCAAGCATGCCGACATTGTGCGCTGGTCAAGGGCCCGCGCTCGGGCGGACCGCTCAGCGTGCGGCCCAGCCACCACTGACGGGAAACACCTGACCGACAAAGCAGTCGGCCGCGCTGCTGCACAGGTAGGCCGCGAACAGGGCGTCTTCGCGCGCGGCCACCAGCCTGCCGAGCGGGACTTCGCGGGCCAGGCGCTCCTGGAAGCGCGGGTTGGCCTGCACCTCGGG
>SBFU01000073.1 GCA_006227785.1 Burkholderiales bacterium | reverse complement strand
ACGCCGGCGACCTGCTGGCCGAGTACGTGCTGGCCATGAAGCACGGCCTGGGCCTGAACAAGATCCTGGGCACCATCCACACCTACCCCACGCTGGCCGAGGCCAACAAGTATGCGGCCGGCGAATGGAAGCGCGCCCATGCGCCGCAGGGCCTGCTGGAATGGGTGCGCAAGTTCCACGACTGGAAACGGGGTTGAACCATGAAGAAGCCACACGATCACAGCACCCAGATGAAACTGAACCCGAACCTGCCCTGCCTGTCTCGCCGCCACTGGCTGGGTGTGGCACTGGCCGGCGCAGCCAGCATCGCCATGGCCCCGGCCACCGCATTCGCCCAAACCGGTTTCGACCACGGATACACCACCTGGAACGGCCTGCTCAAGCGCCATGTGCGCTGGCTGCCCGACGGCAAACAGTCGCAGGTCGACTACCGGGGTTTTGCCAACGACCGCGCGGCCCTCAAGCAGGTGCTGGATGCGCTGTCGGGCGTCAGCCAGGCCAGCTTCGACGGCTGGAGCAAACCGCAGCAGATGGCCTTTCTCGTCAACGCCTACAACGCGTTCACCGTCGAGCTCATCCTCACCCGCTACCCTGACCTGAAATCCATCAAGGATCTGGGCAGCCTGCTGCAGACACCCTGGAAGAAGAAGTTCTTCACCCTGCTGGGAGAACAGCGTCATCTGGACTGGGTGGAGCACGAGCAGTTGCGGCCCCGCTACCAGGAGCCGCGCATCCACGCGGCGGTCAACTGCGCCAGCATCGGCTGCCCCGCCCTGCGCGACGAGGCCTTCACGGCCGAGCGCCTCGAAGCCCAGCTGGAGGATGGCATGCGCCGCTTCATGGCCGACCGCACCCGCAACCGGGCGCAGGGCGACCGGGTCGAGGTCAGCATGATCTTCCGCTGGTTCCGTGAAGATTTCGAACAGGGTCACCGGGGCTGGCGCCGGGTGGAAGACGTCACCGCCCAGTACGCCGACCTGCTGACCGACGACCCGGCCCTGCGCGAGCGGCTGCGCCGGCGCGAGTTGCGCGTGGCCCATCTGGACTACGATTGGGCACTCAACGACGTTCAGCGCTGAACATGACATCCATCCGCCGGCGGACATCGGGCCTTCTGGGCTTGGCGGGCCTGGTCCTGTCGGTCCAGGCCCTGGCGCTGCCTCCGCTGGTGGACAGTGCCGGTCGGGCCGGCCAGGGCTGGCGCTTTGTGGGCTTTCCCAAGAGCCAGGCCGACCTGCCCCCGACCCGCTTCGAGCCGGGCCAGGCGGACGGGGTGGACGCCATCCAGGTGATCACCGACGCGTCCTACGGCACCCTGGTGCACGACGGCCTGTCCACGGCGCCCGGGCGCCTGCAATGGCGCTGGCGGCTGGATCAGCCCTTGGCCGGAGGGCGGCGGGCGCCCGACCTGCAGAGCAAGGCCGGGGACGACGCAGCCCTCAAGCTGTGTGTGATGTTCGAGCATGCGATCGAGCAGGTGCCGTTCTGGGAACGCACCACCCTGCGCCTGGCCCGCGCCGTCAGCGGCGAGGCCCTGCCGGCGGCCACGGTGTGCTACGTCTGGGACAGCGCCGGACCGGCATCGCGCGAGGGCAGCAACCCTTACACGCGGCGGGTGCGCTATGTGGTGCTGCAGGGTCGCGACGCGCCGCTCTCGCGCTGGATCACGGAAACACGCGACGTGGCGGCCGACTTCGCGCGGCTGTTCGGCGACGAACTGCCGCAGGGGGTGGCCACGCCGGTGGCCCAGCTGCCCCGCATCCACACCGTGCTGATCGGTGCCGACAGCGACAACACCGGCAGCCGCAGCTCCGGCTGGGTCACCGGCGTCGGCTGGCTGCCCTGAGTGTCTCCTCGGGTCACGAAACCCGGGGCACACTCCCCCTATGATCGGCAGATGCACCACGGCATCAAGAAACTCCTGCTGCTGGGCGCCGGTCATGCCCATGTGCATGTGCTGGCCCGGCTGGCCGAACAGCACCCGGCCGATCTGGACGTGACGGTCCTGACCCCGTACGACTTCCAGACCTACAGCGGCATGACCCCGGGCTTTGTGGCCGGGCACTACAGCGAAACCGAATGCCAGATCCCGCTGGCGCCGCTGCTGAAGGCCGCCGGCGCCCGCTGGGTGGCGGGCCGATGCGTCGGCCTGGATGCCGGCGCACGGCGGGTCCGGGTGGCCGCGCACCCCAACAGCCCGGCCAGTGTCCCTGCCGAGCTGTCCTATGACCTGCTGTCCATCGATACCGGCGCCGTATTGAACCGGCAACGGCTGGACGCCGACATGCCCGGCGCCGCGGAGCACGCCCTGATGGTGCGACCCATCGAGGCCTTCGCCCGGCTCTGGCCCGACGTGGTCGTGCTGGCGCGGCGACAACCGGTGTCACTGGCGGTCATCGGTGCTGGCGCGGCGGGTATCGAGCTGTTGCTGGCCATGCGGCAGCGCCTGCAGGCCGAGGGACTGCCCGGCAGCCGGTTCACCCTCGTGACCGGCGGCGGCGAGGCGGGCGGCAACTACCCGGCCGGTGTCCGCCGGCGCATCCTGCGCCAGCTCAAGCAACAGGGCGTGACGGTGTTGCGCGAGGCCTGCGTCGGCATCGAGGCAGGCCGGCTGCACCTGGCCAGCGGAGCCACCCTGGCCTGCGACGTGCCGATCCTGGCCATCGGCACCCATGCGCCGGCCTGGCTGCAGGACAGTGGACTGGCGCTCTCGGACAGCGGCCATGTGCTGGTGAACCCGTTCCAGCAGAGCACCAGCCACCCCGAGGTGTTCGCTGCTGGTGACGTCTCCAGCCGGGCCGACCGGCCGCACCCCCGAAGCGGGGTCTATGCGGTGCGCGCGGGCCCGCCGCTGGCGGACAACCTGCTGGCCGCCCACCGCGGCCAGGCCCTCAAGCCCCACCACCCGCCGGTCAACACGCTCAACCTGCTGTCGTGTGGCGCTGGACATGCCATTGCCAGCTGGGGACCCCTGCACGCCGAGGGCGCCTGGGCCTGGCGCTGGAAGGACCGCATCGACCGGGCCTTCATGGCCAAGTACACCCTGGGTCCTGCATGAACGAACAGACGTCACGCGGCGCGTGGCAGGTGTTTGTCGTCTTCCTGCGCCTGGGGCTGACCTCGTTTGGGGGTCCCGTGGCCCATCTGGGCTACTTTCGCACCGAGTTTGTCGAACGCCGCCGCTGGCTGGGCGAGGCTGCCTATGCCGACCTGGTGGCCCTGTGCCAGTTCCTGCCCGGGCCGGCCAGCAGCCAGGTTGGCCTGGGCCTGGGCCTGGTGCGCGCCGGCTACGCCGGGGCGCTGGCCGCCTGGGCCGGCTTCACCCTGCCTTCGGCACTGGCGCTTATCGCCTTGGCACTGGGCATCGCCCAGGCGGCCGACGCCTTGCCCGCTGGCCTGCTGCACGGCCTGAAGGTGGTGGCTGTGGCCGTGGTGGCCCAGGCCGTGTGGGGCATGGCGCGCGGCCTGTGCCCTGACTGGCCACGCCGGTTGCTCATGCTGGCGGCCGCGGTCCTGCTGATCGTCTGGCCTGGCGCGCTGGCGCAACTGCTGGCCATTGGCCTGGCGGCCCTGATTGGCATGGCCTTCATGCGCCCGGCGGCCGATACCGCGCACGAGCCCTTGCCCATCCCGGTCAGCCGGCGCACCGGCGCCGCATGGCTGGCGCTGTTCTTTTTCATGCTGGCCGGCCTGCCGCTGCTGATGTTGGTGTGGCCGTCTCAGGCACTGGCCATGGTGGACGCTTTCTACCGCGCCGGAGCCCTGGTCTTTGGTGGTGGTCATGTGGTGCTGCCACTGCTGCAGACCAGCGTGGTGTCCACGGGATGGGTCGACAGCGATACCTTCCTGGCCGGCTATGGGGCCGCCCAGGCGGTGCCCGGTCCCCTGTTCACCTTTGCCGCCTTTTTGGGCGCCAGCATGCAGACCGCACCCAGCGGCTGGTTGGGCGGCCTGCTGGCGCTGCTGGCCATCTTCCTGCCGGCGTTCCTGCTGGTGGCTGGCGCCCTGCCTTTCTGGGAGACCCTGCGGGCCCATGCCCGCGCACGCGCTGCGCTCATGGGTGTCAACGCCGCGGTGGTCGGCCTGCTACTGGCCGCCCTGTGGAACCCGGTGATCACCGGCGGTATCCGCCAACCGGTCGACGCGGCACTGGCCCTGGCCGCTCTGCTGGCCCTCATGCGCTGGAAGTGGCCGCCCTGGCTGGTGGTCGCGGCCTGCGCAGCCCTGGGCTGGGCGACGGACCGGATGTTGCCCTGACCAGCATCCCCTGGCTGGGGGGCACAACGCTTCAGCCTGGCACCCAAACTGCTTGCACCTGTTGCACGCTATCACCCAACCTTCAGGAGTGCCCCATGCAGACCTTCTCCATGCCCGTCAGCTGGCAGCTGGCCCCGAACGCCTTGAACCAGCCCATCCTGCCAGACTGGCAGTTCCACCTGTTCAACGTGAACCTCGGCAGTTCAAGCAACCCCACCGTCGAGCAGACCGTGTTGCGCGACGTCGGAAGCTACGGCCGACAGATCGGCCGGCTGGCCGAGGCACTGGAAGTCGTGGTGAGGAAATCCGGGCTGCTGGACGGAGACCAGCTGACCCGGGAAGAGCGCGACACCCTGCTGGTCTTTCTGGGCGATGTGGCCAAGGTGCGGCAGATCAAGGCATCAGCTTC
>SBFU01000318.1 GCA_006227785.1 Burkholderiales bacterium | reverse complement strand
TCCACCGGACAGCTGCTGCCCATGTTCGGCAGCGAACTCTTTTCGCGCAGCTTTGCGCCCGATGCCACCCAACCCCCGCCAGCCGACTATGTGCTCGGCCCCGGCGACGAGGTGCAACTCCAGGTCTGGGGCGCCGTGGAGTTCACGGGCGCCGTCACCATCGACCGCAACGGCCAGATCGCCCTGCCCAAAGTGGGCACACTGGGCCTGGCCGGGGTGCCCTTGCGCAACCTCGAAACCGTGCTGCGCAACCACCTCGGCCGCGTGTTCACCAACTTCCAGCTCAACGCCAACCTTGGCCGACTGCGCAGCATCCAGGTGTATGTGGTGGGCCAGGCGCGCCAGCCCGGCACGCACAAGGTTTCCAGCCTGAGCACCCTGGTCAATGCCCTGTTTGCCAGCGGAGGGCCCACCGCCACCGGGTCCATGCGCAACATCGAGCTCAAGCGCAGTGGCCGCGTCGTCACCACGCTCGACCTGTACGACTTCATCGCCAAGGGCGACAAGTCGCGCGATGTGCCGCTGCAAGCCGGCGACGTGATCGTCATCCCCCCGGTGGGCCCGCGCGTGGCCGTCACCGGTGCGCTTGAGACTCCCGCCATCTACGAACTCAAGCCCGGCGGCAGCACCTTGGGCGAGGTGCTCTCACTCAGCGGCGGCGTGCCAGCCCTGGCCAGCACCGCCAAAGCCCTGCTTGAGCGCATCGACGCCAGCCAGACGCCGCCGCGCCGCGTGCAAGACCTCACGCTCGATGCCACCGGCCTGCAGCAAACCCTGCAAGACGGCGACCTGGTCACCCTGCTGGGCATCAGCCCGGCCTTTGGCAACGCCGTCACCCTGCAAGGCACCGTGGCCGCGCCGCTGCGCTACCGCTGGTTTGACGGCATGAAACTGCTGGACCTCATCCCCGAGCGCGACGCCCTCATCACGCCCGACTACTACCGGCGCAAGAACCTGCTGGTGCAAAGCGCCAACACGCAGTCGGCAAGCGGCTCGGTGGCAGACCGTTCCCGCAACCTGGCCGACCAGATCAACTGGGATTACGCGGTCATTGAACGCCTGAACCGCGACACGCTCGCCACCGACCTGATCCCGTTCAATCTGGGCCAGCTGGTGCTGCAGCGCGACTCCACACAGAACCTGCCCCTGCAACCCGGTGACGTTGTCACCATCTTCAGCGACAGCGATCTGCGCCTGCCGCAGAGCCGGCAGACCCGCCTGGTGCGGGTGGAAGGCGAAGTGGCCGCTCCCGGCGTGTACCCTGCCCTGCCGGGCGAGACCCTGCCCCAGTTGCTGCAGCGCATCGGCGGCCTCACGCCCAATGCCTACCTGTTCGGCACCGAGCTGACCCGCGAGTCCGTGCGTGCCCGACAGCAGGAGAATCTGGACATCCTCATCCGCCGGCTGGAGGCCCAGGCCCAGAGCCAGGCCAGCGCCGTCATTGCCAACTTGGGAAGCGACAACGCCGCGCAGGCCCAACTGATCCAGCAGCAGCAACAGGCCCAGTTGCAGGCCCAGATTGCGCGCCTGAAGACCATGCGCAGCAACGGGCGCATGGCGCTGGAGCTGGACACCCGAGGCCGCGACTTGTCTGCCCTGCCAGCCCTGCCACTGGAGGACGGTGACCGTGTGGTCGTCCCCGCCGTACCAGGCTATGTCGCCGCATTCGGTGCGGTCAACAATGAAAACGTCCTCATCTACAAGCCCGGCAGGTCGGTGGGCGACATCATGAAGTCCGCCGGCCTGACCGAAGACGCCAACCCCGACCATGCCTTCGTGCTGCGGGCCGACGGCTCCATCGTCGCGCGCCGCGACCATGGCGGCTTCTTCGGCAACGGCTTCGAGTCGCTGGAGATGATGCCGGGCGACACCCTGGTCGTTCCCGCCCAGGTGGACCGCGAGAGCCGCTACAACTTCATCACGCGCGCGCTGAAAGACTGGACACAGATCTTCAGCAACTTCGGTCTGGGCGTTGCCGCCATCAAGACCATCAAGTCCCTCTGATTTCGGTGACCGCTGCATGACCGAGCATCCCACCCCCGCCCCGCAGACGGGCGACGACGACGAAATCAGCCTGCTGGACCTGCTGCACACCGTGGTGGACAACCTGCGCCTGCTGGTTCTGGGCCCGCTGGCGGTGGGCCTGGTGGCACTGGGCATCAGCTTCATCATCACGCCCACCTTCACCGCCACAACGAAGTTCCTGCCGCCCCAGCAGCAGCAAAGCGCGGCCGCAGCCATGCTGCAAAGCCTGGGCGCCCTGGGAGGGCTGGCCGGAGCCGCCACCGGGATCAAGAACCCGAACGACCAGTACGTCAGCTTCCTGCAGAGCCGCAGCCTTCAGGACGCCCTGATCGAGCGTTTCGGGCTCATGGAGCGCTACGAAGCCGAGTACCCAGATGACGCACGCGAGGCCCTGAGCGAGAACGCCCGCGTGAGCAGCGGCAAGGACGGCCTCATCACCGTGAGCGTGGACGACCATGACCCCGCCTTTGCGGCCGAGCTGGCCAACGCCCATGTGCAGGAGCTCACCCTGCTGCTGGGCCGCCTGGCCGTGACGGAGGCGCAGCAGCGGCGCGTGTTCTTCGAGAAACAGCTCGCTGACGCCAGGGACAAACTCACCCAGGCCGAGCAGGCCCTGCAGGCCAGCGGCGTGAACGTGAGCGCCCTCAAGGCCAACCCGGAGGCCGCGGTGGAAGGGCTGGCGCAGCTCCAGGCGAGCATCACCGCACAGGAGGTCAAAGTCGCGACCATGCGCGGCTACCTGACCGAAAATGCCCCTGACTTCCGTCAGGCGCTGACCGAGCTGAACGCCCTGCGCGCGCAGTTGCGCCAGGCCGAGCGCAGCCAGTCGCCGGCCAGCCCTGGCGACAGCGACTACGTGGCCAAGTTCCGCGACTTCAAATACCACGAAACCCTGTTCGAGCTGTTTGCCAAACAGTACGAAATTGCCCGCGTGGACGAAAGCCGCGAAGGCGCGGTCATCCAGATCGTGGACGTGGCCCAGCCCCCCAATCGCAAGAGCAAGCCCAAGAAGGCCATGATCGCCGTGCTGGCCACCCTGGCCAGCGGCTTTGCGCTGCTGCTGTTCGTGTTTGTGCGGCAGGCGCTGCGCAACGCCGCGCAAGACGCCGAGGCCGCCACCAAGCTGCAGCAGTTGCATGCCGCCTGGCACCGCGCCCTGGGCCGCAAAGTCCATCCTGCCAACTGATCACGCTCCCATGACTGCCGAAATGCTGACCGGCTTTATCGTGTCGTTTGGCGTGAGCCTGCTGCTTGTGTTCACCAAGCACTGGCATGGCCATTTCAGCCTGGACCACACCCACGGTGTGCAGAAGTTCCACACCAAGCCCACCCCGCGCATTGGCGGCGTGGGCATCGCGGCGGGCCTGGTCGCGGCGTGGTGGGTGGCGCCGGCTGGCGTGCAGGTCCTGCTGGGCCCGCTGTTGCTGGCGGGCATACCGGCCTTTGCAGCCGGCCTGGCCGAAGACGTGACCAAGCAGGTGGGCGTGAGGGCACGCCTGCTGGCCACCATGCTCAGCGGCCTGATCGCGTGGTGGATCACCGACATCGCCCTCAACCGGGTGGGCATTCCCCCGGTGAACGCGCTGCTGGCCTGGACGCCCCTGGCCGTGGCCTTCACCGCCTTTGCGGTGGCCGGCGTGGCCAACGCCATCAACATCGTCGACGGCTTCAATGGCCTGTCCAGCGGCACGGCGCTCATCGGGCTGGCGGCCATGGGTTCCATGGCCCATGTGCAAGGCGATGCCGCGCTGGCCCAGGCTTGCCTGTTGGTGGGTGCGGCGGTGGTCGGCTTCTGGGCGGTGAACTTTCCGCTGGGCAAGCTTTTTCTGGGGGACGGGGGTGCCTACCTGGTGGGCTTTGCACTGGCGTGGCTGGCGGTGCTGCTGATCATGCGCAACCCTGCAGTGTCGCCCTGGGCGGCGCTGCTGGCCTGCGGCTACCCGGTCATCGAGGTGCTCTACAGCATCTGGCGCCGCTGGCGCAGCAGGCTGCCGGCCGGCGCGCCCGACCAGTTGCACCTGCACAGCCTGGTCAAAACCCAGCTGATCATGCAAACCGTTCCTCACTGGCCACCACGACTGCGAAACGCCGCCGTCTCGCCGGTGATGTGGCTGTATGCCGCGCTGCCAGCCACCCTGGCAGTGTGGCTGGAGGAAGAATCGCGCTTGGTTCTGGCCACGGCCTTTGCGTTCTGCGTGCTGGTGTACCACCTGCTGTACCAGTGGCTGGCCAACCGCCATCGCGCGCAGTCACTGGCCGACAGCCCCCCCATGCCCCTGGGCGCCGATGGCCAAATGCCTTCTGCTCCCTCGTCCGCCCGGGACTGACCCCGGGTGCCCCTGACCACAACGTCACCCGCAACCCATGACACAGCCAGCCATCGTTCCCGTCATCCTCTGCGGCGGTTCGGGGACACGCCTGTGGCCGCTCAGCCGCAAGAGTTTTCCCAAACAGTTCGTGCCGCTCATTGGCGAGAAGAGCCTGCTGCGGCTGACCGCCGAGCGGCTGGCCAACATCTCGCCCTCGCCGGCAGCTTCGCTGCTGTGCGTGGCGGCAGAAGACCACCGCTTTCTGGTGGCCGATGACCTGAAGGCCGCGGGCGCCCGTGGCGACCTGCTGCTGGAGCCCGCCGGCCGCAACACGGCCGCCGC
>SBFU01000097.1 GCA_006227785.1 Burkholderiales bacterium | reverse complement strand
CCAGGATGGCCTTGAGGCTGCGCCGGTCCACCGGAATGCTCAGATGCGAATCGGCCCGGACGAATCCGTGACCGGGAAAATGCTTGCCGCAATTGCCCATGCCACTCTGCCGCAACCCTTGCATCAGAGCCTGCGCCAGCAACGTGACCATGCGCGGATCGCGGCCGAACGAGCGATCCCCGATGACCGAACTGCCCCCGTGGTCGAGGTCCAGCACAGGTGTGAAACTCAGGTCCACCCCGCATGCCCTCAGTTCGGCCCCCAGCACGAAGCCGGCTGCGGTGGCCGCGTTGACCGCCCTCAGGGCTGGCGCGCCTTCAGGCTCTCCCCGTTTCGGGGCCTGCATCCAGAGCTGGCCGAACGCGGCCATGGGCGGCAGGTGGGTGAAGCCACGGGTCCTGAAGCGCTGTACGCGCCCGCCTTCGTGATCGACCGCGATCAAGAGATCCCGTCGCACGGACTTGATCTGACGGCACAGACGCGTCAGTTGCGCCCTGTCCTTCCAGTTGCGGCCGAACAGGATCACCCCACCCACCAGCGGGTGCGCCAGGCGCTGACGATCGGCCACCGTCAGTGACAGACCGGCCACATCGATGATCAGGGGCGCATGGGCATGCATGGAGGGCTCAGTCCTTTTCGACCACGACAAAACTGGCGGCGTAATCGCTTTCATCGGTCACGGTCACATGGGCACGCAAGCCCCGCGCCTCGAACCAGTCACGCAGCTCGCCGTGGAGTTGCACATAGGGCTGTCCACTGGCGTGATTGAGAATTTCGCAGCGTTGCCAGGTCATGGGCGTCCGAATGCCCAACCCGACCGCCTTCGAAAACGCCTCTTTGGCGGAGAAGCGGGTGGCCAGGTACCGCAGCCCACGCTGGGGCCAGCGCGCGCTGCGCTGCTGCCAGACGGCGAGCTCTGCGTCACCCAGCACACGGCGGACGAAGCGCTCGCCTTGCCGGCCGTAGGTCGCCTCAATGCGGCGGATGTCGCAGATGTCGGTACCGATGCCGAAAACCATGGCGTCAACCCGCCGCCGCGGCGGCCTGAATGCAGCGCAGATACGCCGCCACCGTATCCGTGTATCCCAGCTCCAGCGCATCGGCCATCAGGGCGTGACCGATGGACACTTCCTGAACGCCCGGTACGGCCACCAGAAATGCCGTCAGGTTGTCACGGTTCAGGTCATGCCCTGCATTCAGCCCGAGACCGGCATCCCGTGCAGCCTGCCCGGCGGCGCGGAAACGTTCGAGCTGGGCAGCCCGCTGCGGGGTGCCCCATGCAGCCGCATAGGGCTCGGTGTAGAGCTCCACACGGTCTGCGCCAGTGGCACGCGCCAGTGCCATCTGGCCGGGCTCGGCATCCATGAACAGGCTCACGCGGGCACCCAGCGCACGTGCCTGGGCCACCACGGGCTGAAGTCGCGCGTCATCCTGCGGAAAGCTCCAGCCATGGTCGCTGGTGAACTGCCCCTCGCTGTCGGGGACGAAGGTCAACTGGTGCAGGGGCAGTCCACGCGCCTTCACCTCGGTCGCCAGCTCCATGAGGTTGTGAAACGGGTTGCCTTCGATGTTGAACTCCCGATCGGGCCATTCACGCATCAGTTCGCCCAGGTCAAACACGTCCTGCCGGCGGATGTGGCGCTCATCCGGCCGGGGATGCACCGTGATGCCGGCGGCGCCGGCCCGAAGGCACAGCGTTGCCGCCCGTGTGACACTGGGTATGCCCAGATGGCGCGTGTTGCGCACCAGTGCCACCTTGTTGAGGTTGACGGACAGGGCCGTGCGGCCGAGGATGGAATCAGCACACATCGGGAGCATCAGGTTGCGGAAGAGGCTTTGGATCGATGGCGCGCCAGCGCCTGCACATCGAGCATCAACTGGCGTGTCTTGAACACATTCATGCCACTATGGTAGTGCAGCAACGCCCGCAATTGCCCACGCAGCGCGGTCAGGCTGCCTGCACACACCGCCAGCAGATTGACCAGGGGTTGGCTGCCCTCCAGCGCGCGGGCCAGCGCCTTCCATTGCGCCCCTTCAACGGCGTGCGCCTCGTCCTCGGCAGCCTGTCTCAGACCCAGTTCAGGGGTCAGCACGTAGTGGGCCTGGACTTCGATGGCGCTGAGGCTGCTGCCTTCACGATCGAGATCGGCCAGCAACCCCACCTCGCGCAGCAACAACAGTTCGAACGCGCGAAGCACCAGCGACTGAGCCTGCGGTTGTTCGGACAAAAGCCGCACGGCCAGCGCATAGTGGTCGAACAATTGAGGATGGGGATCGTCCCGTGCCACCAGGCGCAGCAGCAGTTCGTTGAGGTAGCTGCCTGACAACAACGCTTCACCGGTGGGCATGACGTGCCCACCCACCCATTGCGCCGACTTGAGCGTTCGGACCTCAGCGTCGCCACCCCATCCCAGCATCAGCGGCTGCAACGGCAGCAGCACGGACCGAAACTGCGAAGTCGGACGTTTGACCCCCTTGGCCACCAACGCCACTCGACCATGCTCGCGAGCGAACACCTCCAGTATCAGACTCGATTCGCTCCAGTCGTACCGGTGCAGAACAAAGGCGAGCTGTTCAGCCGCCCGCCGGCTCATGCCCGACCATCCCATGCCATCGGGCGGCAAGCGCAACAGCGCAGCGTGGGGGCTCCTCGACCGCAGCGAAGGGCCGCCCCGAGCCAGGTCAGCCCCCTCGGGGGGCAGCGACCCGCGAAGCGGCGGAGCGTGGGGGCCTCCATTTCACTCGTAGCCAAACGACCGGACCCGAGCATCATCGTCGGCCCAGCCCGAGCGCACCTTCACCCACAGCTCCAGGAACACCTTGCCCCCCCAGAGCTTTTCAAGCTCCTGGCGGGCTTCGGTGCCAATGCGTTTGAGCTTCTCGCCCTTCTCGCCAATGACCATGCCCTTGTGACCTTCGCGTTCAACCACGATGGTGGCAGCCACGCGCCGCAGCGCGCCCTCTTCTTCGAACTTGTCGATCACCACGGTCGAGGTGTAGGGCAACTCGTCCCCGGTCAGTCGGAACAGCTTCTCGCGCACCATCTCGGCCGCCATGAAACGTTCACTGCGGTCGGTCAGGTCGTCCGGATCGTGCATCCAGGGCTGGCGTGGCAGGTACTTGCCGCAGATATCGAACAGGCGTCGTACATCCTTCGGGTTCTTGGCGGACATGGGCACGAACTCGGCAAACGGATGGCGATCCTGCATCGAACGCAACCAGGGGGCAAGTTCTCCGCGACGGTGCACAAGATCGAACTTGTTGGCCAGCAGCACCACCGGCACTTCGCGTGGCAGCAGGTCAAGGACCTTGGCATCGGCCAGGTTGAAGCGCCCCGCCTCCACCACGAACAGGATGAGATCGACGTCGGCCACGGCGCCCAGCACCGTCTTGTTCAATGCGCGATTGAGCGCGTTGCCATGCCGGGTCTGGAAGCCGGGCGTATCGACGAACACGAACTGGTGCGCGCCGAGGGTGCGGTACCCGGTGATGCGGTGGCGGGTGGTCTGTGCCTTGCGCGAAGTGATGCTGACCTTCTGGCCCACCAGGGCGTTGAGCAGGGTGGATTTGCCGACATTGGGCTTTCCCACGATGGCCACATAGCCGCAATGCTGATTCTCCGCCGCGACCGGCTCGTCGTCCTGTGTGTCCAGAGTGTCCTGAGAGCCTTCCGTGGCGGGCGCGGTGACGCCCGGCTTGCCCAGGGCGCGGGCCAGCATGGCGTCCAGTTCGGTCTGGTCCTGTGTTGGCTTTGGTGACGGGGAATTCTTGGGCATGTGCAGGAAGCAAGGCTGTTCAAAGGCGATCGGGCGCTCAGGCTCCGGATGCTTCGCTTTCATGAAGGTGCTGCAGCATCGCAGCGGCGGCGGCCTGCTCGGCCGCCCGGCGAGAGGCACCAATGCCACGCTCGCAGTGTCCGGTCTCGATCACAGTGCACTCGACATCGAAGGTCTGCCGGTGCGCCTCGCCCAGCGTGGCCACCACACGGTAGAGCGGCAGCTTCATTTTGCGCCCCTGGAGCCACTCCTGCAATTCGGTCTTCGGGTCCTTGCCCATGGCACCCATCTGGTCGTGCCACTGCACATCGGCGTACAGCCGCTGCACCAGGGCATGGGCGGTCTCGAAACCGGCATCCAGGTACACCGCCCCGATCAGCGCCTCAAGCGCATCAGCCAGGATGGACGGGCGCCGGGTTCCCCCTGATCGCTTCTCCCCATCACCCAGACGCAGGCAGGCCGAGAGTCCCAGACGGACCGCAATCTGGGCCAGGCTGTCCTGCTTGACCAAATTGGCGCGCACCCGGGACAGATCGCCCTCAGGCAGGTGACTGAGCTTCTCGAACAGCAGGCTGGACACCGCCAGTCCCAACACCGCGTCACCCAGGAATTCCAGGCGCTCGTTGTGATCGGACGAGAAACTGCGGTGCGTCAGGGCACGCTCGATCAGGCGCGGATTGGCAAAACGGTGACCCAGGCGCTGCTGCAGGGCCAGGAACTCTGTGGTCAAGACTGTGTTCGCCGAGCGTCGTCCGGCCAGGATGCCAGTACCGGCATCACTTGGAACGTCCCTGGTACTTCATGACCAGGTAAGCAGGGCCGAACAGGGGAATCTCACGGCTGTAGTCGAATGCCACCACAACCCGGTCACCCTGCTTGGTGATCTCCAGATCCTTGCCGGC
>SBFU01000297.1 GCA_006227785.1 Burkholderiales bacterium | reverse complement strand
AACCTGTTCCTGTTCAAGTCGGTCGAGGCCAGCACGGTCATGACGCCGCGCATCGTGGTCTCGGCCCTGCAGAAGGACCTGACGGTCGAACAGGCCCTGGCCGATCCGGGCAAGGCCTTGTTCTCGCGCCTGCCCATTTACAGCACCGATCTGGACAGCGTCGTCGGCTTCGTGCTGCGCGAGGACCTGCTGGTGGCCAAGAGCCTGGGCCAGTTGCAGCGACCGGTCTCCGATTTCCGGCGCGACATCGTGGCGGTCGTCGCCAGCACCCCACTTTCGCGCCTGATGGAAACCCTGCTCGAACAGCGACAGCACATCGCGCTGGTGGTCGGCGAGTACGGCGAAACCAAAGGCCTGGTGACGCTGGAAGACGTGGTCGAAACCCTGCTGGGCATCGAGATCCTGGACGAAGGCGACAAGGTCGACGACATGCAGAAACTGGCCCGCCAGCTGTGGGCCAAACGCGCCGAGCGCATGGGCATCCAGCTGCACACCGAAGAAGACGAAGACCGCAGCCACGAAGGCCCGGCGACGGCACGCGGGCGTTGACCCCGCGCTGCGGTCGCGCCCTCAGGTGGGTGACCGTCCAGGGTTGACCGCATGATCGGCAAGGTCCGTGGCCAGCCCGCGCGCCTGCTCCTCGACCCGCGCCATGCCACAGGCGGTGGCACCCTCATGTGCGGCGCGCAAAAAGCTGCGTGCCTGGTCGACCAGGCCCTGCCGGGCTGTCACCCGGCCCATGGCCAGCAGCGCATCGGCCTCGTGGCCCCACTGCGCATACCGGGCCGCATAGGCATGCGCCACCGACAGGTGTTCCATGGCTTCGTCCAGCTGGTCTGAAGCAGCCAGGGCCATGCCCAGCCCATACCTCAGGAAGAACTCGCTGTAGAGGCCGGCGATCTGGTAGGACTTGTCCTTCAGGGCCTGTTCGACCAGCCGGCGCGCTTCGTCCGCCTGCCCGATCGGCCCCAGGGCTTCGGCCAGCAAACCCACGATGCAGGGTGTCATGGTGGGCAGATCCTGCTGCTCGCACAGGGCATGGGACATGCGCAGCAGGCGGGCCGCACGTTCGTGCTGACCCTGGCGCAGCCACAGGCTGGTCTGCGAGAAGTCCAGCAGCGCGCGGGAAAACGGATGCTCGATGGACTTCAGGTCGGCATAGGCCGCATCACAGACCTGCTGGGCCAGGGCCTCTTTGCCCAGGCGGGCCAGCGCGTCTGCCATGAAGACCTTGAGGTTGATGCCGGGCAGGGTCGCCCAGCCCATCATGGTGCGGCCGGCGCCCAGCTCGGAGACGAATCGGGTTTCGATCTCGCGGGCCTGCTCGACCAGCTCCCGGTAGCGGCCCAGGCCATGGAGCAGCATCAGCTCGACCTGCGCAGCGGCCATCTGGGCGCTGCGGCTGCCCGCCCTGAGCGCCGCCGCCTGCGCGGCGTGCGCCGCCTCCAGCCCCAGGCCAGGGTGGCCCCGACCCCAGTGCAGCACGGCCTGCTGCATGGCCACGGCCGCCTGGCGCTTGGGGTCGCCCAGCTGTGCCGTGATGTCCTGCGCCCGCGCCAGATGCGTGAACATGGCATCGAAATGACCCAGTGGCCACAGGGCGCCCAGCGCCTCACTGCGCAGCGCCAGCTCGGTCATCAGACGGGTCGGCCCGTCCTCGATGCGGCCGGTGGCATCCAGGCCGGTGTCCAGGATGCGCAAGGCATCCCGGTTGGCCGAACGGGCCACCGAGCGCGCCATGGCCATGTGGGCATAGCGGGCCGCCTGCGGCCACAGCGCGCCGTGGTAGGCATGGTGGGCCAGCACCGCCGCCTGCTCCTGCACCAGCGCACCGGAGCGATCGGCCAGGGCCTCGAATGCGGCGCGGTGCAGCTGCTGGCGCCGCGGCCGTGTGAGTGCGGCCGCCACCACCTCCTGCACCAACGCGTGCTGAAACCGCACCGGGCGACTTTCCGGCGAGATGTCCATGCGGCCCCCCGGCTCTTCAAGCGCCGGCTGCAGCAGGCTGGCCTCGCAGCACAGCTGCAAGACCCCATGCACCTCCTGCTCGTCGGCGTTCAGCATGCGTGCCAGTGTGCCGGCGGTCGTCACCTCATTGAGCACCGACATGGCCTCCAGCGTGGACTTGGCCGCGGGTGGCAGGCGGTCAACACGGGCGCTGATGACCGCCGCAATCGACGCCGGGACACTGTGGGCGAGCGCCCCGCCCAGGTAGCGGTAGCCGCCCGGCCGGCCTTCCAGGGCACCGGTGTCGGCCAGATTGAGGATCATCTGCTCCAGGTAGAACGGGTTGCCATCGGCCCGCTCGATCAGGGTCGGCAGCAAGGCCTGCAACGAGGCGTGGGACCCGAGCAGCGAGGTGGCCAGGTCCTGCATGTCGCGCGGCGCCAGCGGGTGGACCTGCACCTCTTCGGACCACACCGTCTCGGGCCAGCGGACGGCAAAGTCCCGCCGGTAGGTGCAGCACAGCTGCACCGGCAGGTCGTCCAGCTTGCGCGACAAGGCCTCCAGGGTGCGCAGGCTGTCGCGGTCGGCGAGAAACACGTCCTCGATCACGATCAGCAGCGGACCATCGCTCAACCTGGAGGCAATCAGCCAGAGCAGTGCCTCACCGATCCGGTTGCGCCGCTGGTTGGGCGTGAGCGCCTGCCAGTCGGGCGTGGCCTCACCCAGACCCAGCAGATCCATGGCGGCGGGCACATGCCGCTCACCGTTCCCGGTCCAACCCGCCAGCGCGGCCCGGGCCGCCTCCTGCTCCAGTTGCGGATCGAACGAGCCACCCAGCCCCATCAGCGCCCGCATCAGATCGGCCAGCGCGCTGTAGGGCAGGTGGCTGGTGTAAGAGCGTGTGGTCATGGTGCAGACACCAAAGCCCTGCGCCGCCAGCCGTTTGCCCAGTTGCAGCACCAGCCGCGACTTGCCGATGCCGGCCTCGCCACGCAGGCCCAGCGCACACATGCGCCCCTGCGCGACACGGCCGGCCAACCCCTGCAGATTCGCCAGCAGGTCCTCGCGCCCCAGCAGCGGCGCCCGATGGCGACTGCCCGATGCCGGGCCCGCGGTCGTGGCCTGGTCATCGGGATCGAGCTCCAGCAACTCCACCGGCTGTTCAAACCCGCGGATCTGATGGGGGCCCATGGAGCGCAGCTGAAGGCGCCCGTCCAGCAGGCGCGCCGTGGCCGCACTGATCAGCACCCGCCCGGGGGTGGCCAACTGCTCCAGCCTCGCCGCCAGGTGGATGGCGGCGCCGTCAAGCCGGTGGTGCGAGGACAGCAGATCGCTGATCGATCCGACCACCACCTCGCCCGAATGGATACCCACGCGCACCTGGGCTTCGGGCCGGCGGCCGTCGGTACCGGGCTCGCGCATGCGCCGCTGCACCGCCAGCGCCGCCAGGCAGGCGCGCAAGGCATGGTCCTCCAGCGCAACCGGTGCCCCGAACAGGGCCACGATGCCATCGCCCTGCAGCCGCTGCACCGTACCACCGTAGGTCTCGACCGCCTCCGACATGGCCCGCAGCGCACGGTCCAGCAGGAACTGTGCATCCTCCGGATCGGCCTGGGACACCAGGGCCGTCGAGCCGCACAGATCGGCAAACATCAGCGTGACGATCTTGCGCTCGGCCACCGCATCTTCGAAACGCAATCCACACTGGGAACAGAACTTGTCCCCCGGGCGACGGGCGTGACGGCACCGGCCACAGTGGCCTGCAGCCGCCTTCCCGGGTCGCTCGCGTCCTCCAGCTGCCCTCTTGCCCACACCCATCCCCTGTCTGCCGTCGGGCGGACCAGTGTCAGCCAAGTCCGCCGGTGTTGCCGATGCTGCGCTCGATTATCCGGGATGGCCACGGACTGTCCCATCAGCTATATAAAAATAACTTAACAATCGTTTGTGTTTTATACGCCTGAGGCCATGATCCGGGCCCATGGTGCTCCCCGAATCCACCCACGCCCTGGCCGTGGGCGTCCTGCTTGTTGTCCTGTTTGTCGGCTTCGTGCGCGAGTGGGTCAAGCCCGACGTGGCCGCGCTCACCGCGGTGGCGGTGCTCCTGCTCGCCGGTCTGCTCACACCAGCCCAGTTGCTGGGGGTGTTCAGCAACAGCGCCCCTTTCACCATCGCCTGCCTGTTCATCATCAGCGGCGCCCTCAGCCGCACCGGCTGTGTGGACTGGCTGGGCGAGCGCATGGCCCAGGCAGCGGGCAACAGCGAGGGCCGGCTGCTGCTGGGCCTGCTGCTGATCGGCCTGCTGGTCTCGCCCTTCATCAACAACACCCCGGTGGTGATGGTGATGATTCCGGTGGTCATCAGCCTGGCCACGCGGCTGTCGCTCAGCCCCTCCCGACTGCTGATTCCCCTGTCCTATGCGACCATCCTGGGGGGCACGGTGACCCTGGTCGGCACCTCCACCAACATCCTGGTCGACGGCGTGGCGCGCGACATGGGGCTCCGACCCTTCACCCTGTTCGAGATGACCGCGCCGGCCCTGCTGATCGCCCTGCTCGGCTGCAGCTTCATGCTGCTGTTCGCCCGGCGCTGGCTGCCCTCGCGCGAGACGCTGACCCAGCAGTTCACCGGTTCGGCCGACCGCCTGTTCATGACCGAACTGTTCGTGCCCGAAGGCTCGCGGCTGGCCGGTCGGACCCTGAAGGACGCCCGGCTGGCCAATGGCCACATCCAGGTGCTCAAGCTGTTTCGC
>SBFU01000140.1 GCA_006227785.1 Burkholderiales bacterium | reverse complement strand
AACGGGGTCGATAGGGCATCGAAACATCCGCCTGATCGGGATAGCCGTCACCCCCGATCCGGGTCTGGTCACCGAAGTACAGGTTGCCGTTGGCCAGCAAGAGCAGCTCAACCCGGCCCGGTGGTGGCGGTACCTGTTGGGCCTGCCCACCGCTATAGGTCGAGAACGTCATGATGACGATGTCGGTCTGTCCGGCTGTCGTGTTCTTGGGGCCGATGCCGGTGCCAGCGAAGTCGTAGCCCGTGATGGCGGCCGCCATGCCGGAGCAGCCCGTGTTGTTGAACAGACCGGTGGTGCGATGTCCGTTGATACGGGACCGGTCCACCAGGCCCTTGATGTTCCAGATCGTCTGCAGGGATGTCCTGTTGTTGACCGTAATGCACGGACCCACCCAGACACCGTTGTAAGGGCTGAGATCCGGGCCATCGTCACCACCGCCACAGGCAGTGACAGCCAACACCGCGGCAACAGCCGCCATCCATCGAAGCTTCATGGGGGTTTCCTCCTGCTTTGTTTTGAAGGTTCAGGCCGGTCTTCAGGCTGCCGGCCAGGTCAGCACACGCGATGCGTCGGTGGGGGTGGGGGCCAGTTGGTGCACCACCTGTCCCTTGAACAGCTGGCCCCGCAGCTCTTCCATCAGCTTGGGCACACCGCCAAAAGGCGCCACCACATCGATCAACCAGATCTGATCGCCGCTTTGCCAGTCCTGGAAGGTCAGCTGGTGCGGTGGCAGGCGATAGCGCTGGGCCACATCCGGCGACAGACGGGCCCAGGACACATAGGCCAACGGCGTATCACCCCGCATGTAGAGCTTGGCCTGGTCCTGCATCAGCGGCGGCACCACCCGCCACTCCAGTTCGCTGATCAGGCTGTGGCGGGTATGGGTCTGCTGCATCATCAGCCAGACCACCGGCCCCAGCATGGGCAGCTTCTGAAACATCTGCTGGGCCTGTCCTTTGGCGAAGTCCAGGATCTCCTGGGCCTTCTCGGGTGTCATGGCGCTGGGCGCTTCCTGCTTCATTTCTGCTCCTGGTTGGTGTTGATGTCCTCGGAAGGGTCGGGCACCAGCTGCACGCCCTGACCCTGGGCCTCCAGCCAGCCGTTGACCACGGCCACCGCCTGTGGCCCGAGCTGGCCCGTGGCCGCATGCAGGCGCATCCAGTGCATCAGCGCATCGGCCCGGGCCCGGGCCAGGTCGCGCTGAACATTCGCATACTGGCTCTGCGCATTGAGCACGTCCAGGTTGATGCGCGTGCCGATACGGTATCCGACCTGGCTGGCTTCCAGCGCCTTCAGGCTGGAGGTACGGGCCGACAGCAAGGCACGGACTTGCGCCGTCGAACTGCGCAGCCCCGCATGGGCCTGGCGCACAGCCGTGCTGGCCTGCCCCAGGGCCAGCTCCAGTTCGGCCTGGGCCTGGCCCAGCGAGGCAGCCGCTTCACGCAGGCGATAGTAGGATCGCCCGCCTTCAAACAGCGGCCAGTTCAAGGTCACCAGGGTCTGGGTCGTTCGGTTGCGGTAGGCCACGTCCGTGGGCGCCGTGATGCTGCCGGAGCTGCGGTCGGTGCCTTTTCTGAGCGTGAGGTCCACCGACGGCAGCCAGCTGGCGCGCTGGCGCTGCACTTCGTGCTCTGCCGCCTTCAACCCTGCCTGAGCGGCCAGCACCTCGGGCTGCACCTGCTCGGCCAACCCAAGCCAGTGGGGCAGCGGCTGCAGACCCTGCATGGGTGAGGGCGCATCCTCGCGAACGCCGTGCAAGGATGCCGGCATGAGGCCCGTCAGCCGCTGCAGCTCGGTCAGGTGGGATTCCAGACCGCTGCTGGCCGCCATGGCCTGCGCCTGCCCAAGGTCACGCTGCGCCTGCGCCTCGTGCACATCGGAGATGGTGGTCGCACCCACCCGGTAGTTCCGTCGGGCCAGCTCAAGCTGGGCATCGAAGGCCTTGATCTGCGCCGCCGCCAGGCGCACATCCTCCTGTGCCACCCAGGCGTCCAGATAGGTCTGGACCAGGCGGACACTCAGCTGCTGGCGGGCCACCTCATGCTGCGCTGCGGCCTGGGCCGCCTGAGCGCCAGCCTGGCGCAATGCCGCCCACTGCTCGGGCCGGATCAGACCCTGGGTCAGTTGCAGGGTTCGGGTGCGGGCCTCGACATCCTTGTTGACCGGGTCTTCCTCGGCAAAACGCAGCACCCCCCTCTGGTCGTGGCGCGTTTCGGTGTAGCTCAACCGGGGCAGCAGCGCCGAACGCGCCTGCCCGGGTCGCTGGCGGGCCGCCTCCAGCGCGTGCTGTGCCGCCCGCCATTGCGGATCATGGGCCAGGGCTGCGTCATGGAAGACCTGAAGGTTCTGCGCCGCTGCGGGGGCCGACGCCAGCCAGAGGGCCAGCAGGCAGCCAACCCGGTGCCCCGGTTTGCTCAAGCTTCGAACCATCACCGCTCCCTCAGGCTTTCTTCCTTGTAGCGCAGCAGGGGCGCCATGAAATACTCGGCCATGCGGCGCTCACCAATGCGGATGTCGGCGGTCACGGTCATGCCGGCGGTGATCTGTCCCTGCTTGCCTCGCACCACATTGGGCGTCTCGCTTTGCGCCAGCCGGATGCGCACCGGATAGACCGGCCCCAGCCGCTCATCGATCACCGCATCGTTGCCCACCCACTGCACCTCGCCCTCGATGTAGCCATAGCGGGTGAAGTCAAAGGTCTCGATCTTGTTGATCACGCGTTGACCCACTCTCACGTGCCCAATGTCCCGGTTGAGCACCTTGGCCTCCACCTCCAGGCCCTCGTTCTCCGGCACGATGGCCATCAGCACCTGTGCCTGCGTGACCACACCGCCCTCGGTGAACACCGCCTGCTGTTGCACCACCCCGTCAATCGGCGCGCGCAACACCTGCAGCTGCAGCCGTTGCTGAGCCTTGACCAGCTCCTGGGCCACCGCATCGCGGCGCTTGGTCGCATCGGCCAGTTCGGTGGTCACACGGGAGCGGAACTCGGCCCTGGCCAGCGCCTTCTGCTGCAACGCCGCCTCGATGCCCGCCGCCGCCTCCATCAGGCGTTGCGATTGAACCGCCACCTCCTTTTCCTGGTTGGCCAGCTCCAGTTGGGTGTCAATCAGCGCCAGCTCGGCAATATGTCCTGTCTGCGCCAGCTCCTGACGCATGGCGTGGCGCTTCCGGACCAGCGCCAGGCTGGCCTTGAGCTGCTGCAGGTTGGTCGTCATGGCGGCCTTGTCCGCCTGCCGCCTGGCCACGTCGGCGTCCAGCGCCGCCAGGCGCGTCTTCAGCTCGGCGCGGCGGTTTTCCAGAATGGCCTGCTGGTTGTCCAGCACCTCATCCGGGATGTCCTCATCCACCTCGACCAGTTCGTCACCCGCCAGCAGGGCCTGAAGACGGTCCACTTCGGCCCGCACCTCGGCGAACTCGCGCTCAAGCCGCTGGGTGTCGGCCTGGCTTCTGGTGGGATCCAGCTCCACCAGCACGTCACCGGCCTTGACCGCCTGGCCGTCGCGCACATGGATGCGCCTGACCACCCCAGCCTCCAGCGGCTGCACCACCTTGCTGCGGCCCGGGGTCATCACCTGGCCCTGGCTGCTCACCACCACATCCATGTGGGCCACATAGGCGTAGGCACCCGCGGCCAACCCCATCAGGCACAGACTCAGTGTCACCATGCGCGCGAACAGCCGCGGCGGCCTGTGCTGCATGGCAATGGCCGCCGGACTGAAATCGGCCCAGGCTGCGGGCGTTCGGCTGCCCTGATCTTGCTGCTTCTCAGCCATGGGTGGTCTCCTGCTCTGCGGCCTTCCTCAATGTCGTCTCCAGCACCTGGTGCGCCTGGTACAGCGCGTGGTAGCGACCATGCGCAGCCATCAGGCTGGCGTGGCTGCCCTGCTCGATCAGGCGTCCGTTCTCGAACACCAGAATCCGGTTGGCCATGCGCAGCGTCGGCAGGCGGTGTGCCACGATGAACACCGTGCGCCCCACCGTGATCTCGGCCATGTTGTCGTGCACCACCCGCTCGCTCTCGTAGTCCAGGGCCGCCGTGGCCTCGTCCAGCAGCAAAATGCGCGGATCGGTGGCCAGCGCCCGGGCAATCGCCAGGCGGGCCGCTGCCCACCGCTCAGGCGCCCACCCCGCTCACCGATCACCGTGTCATAGCCCTCAGGCAAACCCAGAACGAATTCGTGCGCGCCGGCCAGCTGCGCCGCCCGCATGATGTCCTCCATCGGCATGTGCGGGTTGGCCAGCGCGATGTTCTCGCGCACCGTGCGGTTGAACAGCACACTGTCCTGCGAAACCACGCCCATCTGACGGCGCAGCCAACCGGCATCGAGCAGGTTCAGGTCCATGCCATCGATCAGGATGCGGCCCTGCTGCGGCGTGTACAGGCGTTGCAGAAGGCGCAGCAAGGTGGTCTTGCCCGCCCCGGAGACACCCACGATGCCGATCACCTCGCCGGGCTTGACCTCAAAACTCACATCGGCCAGCACCTCCTGGCCATTGGGCTGGTAGCGAAACCCCACATGATCGAACCTCACCGCGCCCTGCACCGCCGGTGGCACCGCGCGCTGCGCCTGAAAGCCCGGCTCGGCCGGCGCGTCCATGATCTCGCCCAGGCGCTGGATGGACACCTTCATCTGCGTGAACTCCTGCCACAGCGAGGCCAGCTTGAGAATCGGTGCGTTGACCCGACCACTGAGCA
>SBFU01000111.1 GCA_006227785.1 Burkholderiales bacterium | reverse complement strand
CCGCCAGCGACAGGATCAGGAACGGGATCAGGATGGCGCGGAACAGGTACTCGTCGGCCAGCAGGGGCACGCCGATGGCGGCAAAGGCGATGATGCCCAAGATGGCCCAGCGGTCCTGCGCGATCGGGAAGATCTGCTGGTCGGCGCGGTAGGAGGTCTTGAACTGGCCGTTTTCTCTGTAGAACATGGTGCTTGTCTCCGGGTGTCATCCCCGCGAAGGCGGGGATCCAGTAGGACAGTTGTGTGTCGTTGGGGTTTGGATTCCCGCTTTCGCGGGAATGACGAGGGGATGTGTCTGCCGGGTCGTGATCAGACGCGATCGATGATTTTTTCGCCGAACAGGCCCTGCGGACGGAAAAGCAGGAACACCAGAGCCAGCACATAGGCGAACCAGATCTCGATGCCGCCGCCCACATAGGGGCCGAGGTAGACCTCGGAGAGCTTCTCGCCGACCCCGATGATCAGGCCGCCGATGATGGCGCCGGGGACCGAAGTCAGGCCGCCCAGGATGATCACCGGCAGCGCGCGCAGGGCGATGGTGGTCAGCGAGAACTGCACGCCCAGCTTGGAACCCCAGATGATGCCGGCCACCAGGGCGGTGATGCCGGCCACGAACCAGACAATGACCCAGATGCGGTTGAGCGGAATGCCGATGGACTGGGCCGCCTGGTGGTCGTCGGCGACGGCGCGCAGCGCGCGACCGGTGGAGGTCTTCTGGAAGAACAGCGACAGCACGGCCACCAGCAGGGCGGCCACGCCGGCGGCGTACACATCCTCCAGGTTGATCAGCACGCCGCCTTCGAAGATACCTTCGAACAGGAAGACCGGGTCCTTGGGCATGCCGACGTCGATCTTGTAGATGTCGCTGCCGAAAATCGTCTGGCCCAGGCCATCGATGAAGTAGGTGATGCCCAGCGTGGCCATCAGCAGGGTCACGCCCTCCTGGTTGACCAGGTGCCGCAGCACCAGCCGCTCGATCAGCCAGGCCAGCACGAACATCAGCGCCGCTGCCAGGATGAAGGCGATCACGTTGCCGATCAGCTTGTCTTCAAGGCCCAGCCAGCCCGGTACCCATTCGGCAAAACGCGCCATCGCCAGGGCTGCGAACAGCACCATGGCACCTTGCGCAAAGTTGAACACGCCCGAGGCCTTGAAGATGAGCACGAAGCCCAGCGCCACCAGCGAATACAGCATGCCTGCCATCAGGCCGCCCATCAGTGTTTCTATGAAGAACGCCATCTTGTGTCTCCTCGCTCAGTGGCTGGTGCCCAGGTAGGCACTGATCACTTCTTCGTTGTTGCGCACTTCGTCCGGTGTGCCGTCGCCGATCTTCTTGCCGTAGTCCAGCACCACCACCCGGTCGGAGATGTCCATCACCACGCCCATGTCGTGCTCGATCAGCACGATGGTGGTGCCGAACTCGTCGTTCACGTCCAGGATGAAGCGGCTCATGTCCTGCTTTTCCTCCAGGTTCATGCCGGCCATGGGCTCGTCGAGCAGCAGCACCTGCGGCTCCATGGCCAGGGCGCGGCCCAGGTCGACGCGCTTCTGCAGGCCATAGGGCAACTGACCCACCGGGGTCTTGCGATGGGCCTGGATTTCCAGGAAGTCGATGATGTGTTCGACGAATTCGCGGTGTTTTTCTTCCTCGGCCTGTGCCGGACCGATGCGAAGTGCCTGCAGAAAGAGGTTGCTCTTCATGCGCAGGTTGCGGCCGGTCATGATGTTGTCGATCACGCTCATGCCCTTGAACAGCGCCAGGTTCTGGAAGGTGCGCGCGACGCCCATCTCCGCGACCTGCCGGCTGTTCATGCCCCTGAAGGTCTTGCCGCGGAAGGTGATGGTGCCTTCCTGCGGGGTGTAGACGCCGTTGATGCAGTTGAGCATCGAGCTCTTGCCGGCGCCGTTGGGACCGATGATGGCCCGGATCTCATGCTCCTTCACATTGAAGGAGATGTCGGTCAGCGCCTTGACGCCACCGAAGCGCAGGCTGATGTTCTGGACGTCAAGGATGACGTCACCCACTTGTTTCTTGCTCATGGCTGGGTTCCGTGGTGTGGGTTCAGGCGGCGGCCTTGACCGGTGCGAAGGTCTTGGCGTCCATGATCCTGAGCGTGGCACTGACGCTGCCCGTCCGCCCGTCCTCGAACTTGACCTGGGTCTCGATGTACTGTTCGGTCTTGCCGCCATACAGGGCGTCGACCAGCACGGCGTAGCGTTCGCCGATGAAGCCGCGGCGGACCTTGTTGGTGCGGGTGAGCTCGCCGTCGTCGGCGTCCAGTTCCTTGTGCAGCACCAGGAAGCGGCTGATCTGGCTGCCGGCCAGCAGTTCATCCCGGCTCAGGTCGGCGTTGACCTTTTCCACGCAGTCGCGGATGAGTTCGTACACCTCCGGCTTCTGGGCCAGATCGGTGTAGCCGGCGTAGGGCAGGTTGCGGCGCTCGGCCCAGTTGCCCACGGCGTCAAAGTCGATGTTGACCATCACGCACACCTTCTCGCGCTGGTCGCCGAAGGCCACCACCTCCTTGATGTGCGAGAAGAACTTGAGCTTGTTCTCGACGTACTTGGGGGCGAACATGGCGCCGTCGTGTTCGCCGCCCTTGATGCGGCCCACGTCCTTGACGCGGTCGATGATCTTCAGGTGGCCGCTGGCGTCGATGAAGCCGGCGTCGCTGGTGTGGTACCAGCCATCCGCTGTCAGGACCTCTTCTGTGGCCTTGGGGTTCTTGTAGTACTCCTTGAGCAGGCCGGGGGACTTGACCAGGATCTCGCCGGTCTCGGACAGCTTGATCTCGACCCCCTCGCAGGGCACACCCACCGTGTCGGCTCGCGCCTCGTGGTCGGGCTGCAGGCAGACGAAAACCGCGGTCTCGGTGGAGCCGTACAGCTGCTTGAGGTTGACGCCGATGGAGCGGTAGAAACTGAACAGGTCGGGGCCGATGGCCTCGCCGGCGGTATAGGCCACGCGCACCCGGCTCATGCCCAGGTTGTTGCGCAGGGGGCCGTAGACCAGCAGGTCGCCCAGCGCGTACTTGAGGCCGTCCATGAAACCGACCGGCTTGCCGTCCATCTTGTCCGGACCGACCCGGCGTGCCACGTCCATGAAAGCGTGGAACATCTTGCGCTTGAGCGCACCGGCGTCCTCCATGCGGATCATCACGCTGGTGAGCAGCCCCTCGAACACGCGTGGCGGGGCGAAATAGTAGGTCGGGCCGACCTCCTTGAGATCGATCGTCACGGTGGCACCCGACTCGGGACAGTTGACCACGTAGCCGGTGACCAGCCACTGCGCGTAGCTGAAGATGTTCTGCCCGATCCAGGCCGGAGGCAGGTAGGCCAGCACCTCGTCCTTGTCGGTCAGCTTGTCGAAGCGCGATCCGACGTCGGCCCGGTTGATGAGGGTGTTGTGGGTGTGCACCACGCCTTTCGGATTGCCGGTGGTGCCCGATGTGAAGAACATGGCCGCGACATCATTCGGTCCGGCTTTTTCGACCTCTTCGGCGAAAAAGTCGGGATGGGCCTTGGCGAAGGCATGGCCACCGGCGACCAGTTCCTCCAGCCCACCCAGGCCCGGCTGGTCGTAGTTGCGCAGGCCCCGCGGGTCGTCGTAGTAGATGTGCTGCAACTGCGGACACATGGGCTGGATCTCCAGCATCTTGTCCACCTGCTCCTGGTCTTCCACGACCGCAAAGCGCACCTCGGCGTTGTTGATCGGGAACACGCATTCGGCCGCCACGGCGTCCTGGTACAACGGCACCGGGATGGCGCCCACCGCCTGGGCGGCCAGCATCGTCGCGTACAGGCGGGGCCGGTTGGCTCCGATCACCACCAGGTGCTCGCCGCGTCGCAGGCCCGCCTGGTGCAGGCCGCAGGCGATCGATTCAACCAGTTGGGCCATACCGGCCCAGCTGGTCGTTTGCCAGATGCCGTATTCCTTCTCACGCATGGCGGGCGCCTCGGGCCGTCGCTTGGCGTGTTCCAGCAAAAGCCGGGGGAATGTCGTTTGCATGATGTCTCCTGATGCCATGCCTGGTGTGGGGCTTCGTGCGCTGACGCAACACCTTGAGGCATTCTGGGCGCGATGTTAGGCCGTTGTTTGACGTTATGTTGTCGGTTCGACGACAATTAAAGGGCAATTCCGCCTAGGACTTTCCCTGATGCGCATCGAAGGCCTGCCATGAACTTCCCGCCATCCTCCGGTCACTCCCTGCGCGATCGGGCGCGCACGCCCACCGACCGCGAGCTGTCCGAGATTCCCTGGCTGGTCGGCCTGGACGGGCAGGCGCGGGAGCGCGCCGAAGCCGCTCTGCTGGTGGGAGACACGCCGGCGGGTGACTACATCTGCCGTGTCGGTCGGCCCGCCACCTACTGGTTCGGCCTGCTGGATGGCCTGCTCAAGATGAGCAATGACGATTCGACGGGACCGGTCATCACCTTCACCGGTGTGGCCCCCGGAGGCTGGTTCGGCGAAGGCACGGTGCTCAAGCGCGAGCATTACCGCTACAACATCCAGGCCCTGCGCAAGAGCCGGGTGGCGGGCCTGCCGGTGGAGACCTTCCACTGGCTGCTGGACCATTCGATCGCCTTCAACCGCTTCGTCATGAACCAGCTCAACGAGCGCCTGGGCCAGTTCATCGCGGCGCGCGAGATCGACCGCATCAACAACCCGGACCTGCGCGTGGCGCGCAACCTGGCAGCG
>SBFU01000386.1 GCA_006227785.1 Burkholderiales bacterium | reverse complement strand
CGCACCGACGCCCGCAGGCCGCGTCGCGTCGCGTCGGGAAAGGCATCGTCCATGTGCAGTGTGGCGCCGTGTTGCTGCACGATTTCCTGCACGATGGCCAGGCCCAGTCCCGAGCCATCCACGTTCGTGCCCAGGGCCCGGTAGAAGGGTTGCAGCACGAACTCGCGTTCGTTTTCCGGAATGCCGGGGCCGTTGTCCTCGACCTGCAGCACCTGCACGCCACTGAAACGATCCAGCAGCATGCGCGCGGTCACCACACCGCCCCGGCCAACGTAGTTGATGGCGTTGTCGACCAGGTTGCGCACCATCTCCTGCAGCAGCGTCGGGTTGCCGTCGATCAGGCAATGGGCCGGCATTTCCTCCGGTCCTTCATAGCCCAGGTCGACGCCGTGCTCCAGCGCGCGGGGCACCGAGTCCTGCACCACGCCCTTGACCAGCCGCGCCAGGTCGATGCGGGCGCTGGGCAGGGTGCGTCCGGTGGTTTCGGCGCGGGCCAGCGCCAGCAGCTGGTTGACGGTGTGCGTGGCGCGCGCACTGGAGCGCGCAATCTGCTGCAGTGAGCCTCGGATTTCCACCGGGTCCGATTCGCGCTGGGCCAGCTCGGCCTGCATGCGCAGCCCGGCCAGCGGGGTCTTGAGCTGATGGGCGGCGTCGGCCAGAAAACGCTTCTGGGTGCTCAACGAAGTTTTCAGCCGTGTCAGCAAGTCGTTGATGGACGACACCAACGGCGCCACCTCCTGCGGGATGAAAGACTCCTCGATGGGGCTCAGGTCGTCGGGTTTGCGCGCGCGGATCCGCTGCTCCAGCTCGTTGAGCGGGCGGATGCCGCGCACCAGCGCCAGCCAGACCAGCAACACGGCCAGCGGCAGGATGACGAACTGCGGCACCATCACGCCCTTGATGATTTCGGTGGCCAGGGTCGACCGTTTGCCTTTGGTCTCCGCCACCTGCATCAGCACCAGCCGCTGCCCTTCGCCAAAGCGCGCCAGCCAGGTGTAGGCCACGCGCACCTCGTCACCGCGCAGGATGTCGTCGCGCAACAGCACACGGCCAGGCTCCGGGGCCACGTTGTCGCGTGGCAGCGGAAAGTCAGCCTCACCACTGATGACTTCGCCGCGTGTGTCCATCACCTGGTAGTAGACCAGGTCGCTGTCGTCGGAGCGCAGCAGGTCGCGCGCCTGGGGCGTGAGGTCGAAACGCACCTGTCCGTCCTGCCGGACCACAAACTGCGTCAGGGCCAGCAGATCGAACTCCAGGGCCCGGTCGAACGGCTTGCTGGCAATGCCCTGGGCCACGAACCAGGTCAGTGCGAGGGACAGCGGCCAGAGCAACAGCAGGGGCGTGAGCATCCAGTCGAGGATCTCGCCGAACAGGCTGCGCTGCTCGCGCTGGAACAGCCCGAACGACAGTGACTCGGTCTCACGCTCCTCGCTGGCCATGTCAGTCTTGCCGCCAGGTCAACGGGTTCGCGAGGCGTTGCGGCGGCTGGCGAACGTCACCCGGGGATCTTCTCAAGGCAGTAGCCGAGCCCGCGCACCGTGGCGATGCGGATCGGGCCTTTCTCGATCTTCTTGCGCAGGCGGTGGATGTACACCTCGATCGCGTTGTTGCTGACCTCTTCCCCCCATTCGCAGAGGCGTTCGACCAGCTGGTCCTTGCTGACCAGCCGCCCGGCGCGTTGCAGCAGCACCTCCAGCAGGCCCAGCTCGCGGGCCGAGAGTTCGACCATCTTTCCGTCGATGGTGGCCACCCGGCCAGCCTGGTCGTACTCCAGCGGGCCGTGGCGGATGGTGTTGGTGCTGCCGCCCATGCCGCGGCGGGTCAGTGCCCGCACCCGGGCTTCGAGCTCCTGCAGCGAGAACGGTTTGGCCATGTAGTCGTCGGCACCGTAGTCCAGGCCCTTGACGCGCTCCTCCACGCTGTCGGCGGCGGTGAGGATGAGCACCGGCATGGTGGAGCCGCGTGAGCGCAGGCGCTTGAGCACCTCCAGCCCATGCAGGCGGGGCAGGCCCAGGTCGAGGATCAGCAGGTCGAACTCGTTGTTGGTCATCAGCGCAGCGTCGGCCTCGCTGCCGCTGGCCACGTGGTCCACAGCGGCGCCGGCGGCGCGCAGACTGCGCAGCAGCCCGTCGGCCAGCACCTGGTCGTCTTCGGCAATCAGGATGCGCATGTTGTCTCCTCGTGGTTGTGTTGGCATTTTAGGCGGGCGCGGGGCGCCGGCACGCGGCTGCGCATCGGGGTTTGCGCGCCCCCCGGGCCTCTCAGCCCGCGCTACCGTAGGCTTCCAGCCCCAGGGCGACCACGGTGGCCACATCCGGGCCGACCTGTGCGCGGAACTCCGCTTCGGCGCGACCCACCGCCAGCCGGAAGGCCTCCAGCCAGAGGAGCCCGGTGGCGGTGAACACGATCAGCCGGGCACGCCCATCCAGCGGGTCGGGCTCACGGCGCACCAGGTCCCAGGCCTCGCACTGGTCGACCAGATCACCCATGGCCTGTTTGCTCATGCCGGCGCGTGCTGCCAGCTCGGTCAGCCTTGAGCCCTGCAGCGACAGGTGGCGGGTGATGTGGATATGCGCGGCGCCAATCTGATCCCGGGCGGCCAGGTTGGACAAGGCCAGGGGCACGTTGGCGTCGTGTGCCATCAGGTGCAGCACCCGTTCGTCAAAGCGCCGCAGCGCCTCCCCCATGAGCCGGCCCAGGTGGGTGCTGCGCCAGCGGTCGTCCTGCAGGATGGGGGTTACGGATGGCACGGGAAATCCAGCGTCATTTAGTCAGGCAAACTGAACAAATTTTAGCTTGTTTCCCATGCAAGGCCCGATAAACTCCTGTTCAAGCATCCAGCCTGTACGCAAAAACACATGCTGAAAGCGACCACCCACTTACACGCTCAGGAGCACACCATGGACACCGCCGTCAAAACCCCCGCCGTCGCCAGTGAAAAGGCCAAGGCCTTGCAGGCCGCCCTGGCCCAGATCGAAAAGCAATTCGGCAAGGGCACCATCATGCGCCTGGGCGAGGGCGAGGCCATCGAGGACATCCAGGTCGTCTCCACCGGTTCGTTGGGCCTGGACATCGCCTTGGGCGTGGGTGGCCTGCCGCGCGGCCGGGTCATCGAGATCTACGGCCCGGAATCGTCCGGCAAGACCACGCTGACCCTGCAGGTCATTGCCGAGATGCAGAAGCTCGGCGGCACCTGCGCCTTCGTCGATGCCGAACACGCGCTGGACATCCAGTACGCCCAGAAGCTGGGCGTGCACGTACCCGACCTGCTGATCAGCCAGCCCGACACCGGCGAGCAGGCGCTGGAAATCGTCGATTCGCTGGTACGCTCCGGTGCGGTCGACCTGGTCATCGTCGACTCGGTGGCCGCGCTCACGCCCAAGGCGGAAATCGAAGGCGAGATGGGCGACTCCCTGCCCGGCCTGCAGGCACGCCTGATGAGCCAGGCCTTGCGCAAGCTCACCGCCACCATCAAGAAGACCAACTGCACGGTCATCTTCATCAACCAGATCCGCATGAAGATCGGCGTCATGTTCGGCAGCCCCGAAACCACCACCGGCGGCAACGCGCTCAAGTTCTACGCCTCGGTGCGCCTGGACATCCGCCGCACCGGCACCATCAAGAAGGGCGATGAAGCCATCGGCAACGAGACCAAGGTCAAGGTGGTCAAGAACAAGGTCTCGCCCCCGTTCAAGACGGCCGAGTTCGACATCCTGTTCGGCGAAGGCATCAGCCGCGAGGGCGAGATTCTCGACCTTGGCGTGATCCAGCGCGTGGTGGACAAGTCGGGCGCCTGGTATGCCTACAACGGCGAAAAGATCGGCCAGGGCCGCGACAACGCGCGCGAATTCCTCAAGGAGAACCCGGAGCTGCGGGTCGAGATCGAGAACAAGGTGCGCGAGGCCCTCGGCGTGCCTACCCTGCCGGTGGACACTGAGGCGCAAGCCGCTCCGGCCAAGGGCCGCAAGGCCAAGGCGGCAGCGGCCGAACTGGATGTGGCCGAATAATCAGGTCGTGGGTTTTCAGAAGCTCTCGATCAAGGGCCGTGCGCTGCGCCTGCTCGCCGCGCGCGAGCATTCCCGGGCCGAGCTGGAGAAAAAGCTGCTCGCCCATGAAGAGGCCCCGGGCGAACTCGCCCAGGCCCTCGATGAGCTGCAGGCCAAGGGCTTCATCAACGAACAGCGCGTGGTGGATTCATTGATCCACCGGCGCGCGGCCCGGCTGGGCACCGGCCGTCTCCGGCAGGAGCTGCAGGCCAAGGGCGTCAGCGCCGAAGCCATGGCCGACGCGGTGCAGGCCTTGCGCAGCACCGAAGTCGATCGGGCCCGCGAAGTCTGGCGCAAGAAGTTCGGTGAACCCGCTGCCGATGCCGCAGGACGGGCCAGGCAGATGCGCTTTTTGGCCTCGCGCGGCTTTGGCGCCGAGGCGATCCGTCGTGTGGTCAGCGGTTCAGACGGCGATTGAAACAGCGGGCGTCACAGCCCCAGCATCAGCTGAAGGTTCTGCACCGCGGCGCCGCTGGCACCTTTGCCCAGGTTGTCGAGCCGGGCGATCAGCACGGCGTGCCGGTGCGCCTCGTTGGCAAACACGCGCAGCTCCAGTTTGTTCGTGTCGTTGAGCGCGGTCGCGTCCAGCTTGCCATCGGTGGTGGCGGGCAGCACGCTGACCCAGCCCCCCGCGGCGGCGCTGGTCGTGTAGTGTGA
>SBFU01000169.1 GCA_006227785.1 Burkholderiales bacterium | reverse complement strand
TACCCGGACCGCACCGTGCAGCACGCCGGTGTGGTGCTGGGCATCGGCGGTGTGGCGGGTCACTCGCACAAGTACTTCCCTGGGCACGCCGACGGCTACTTCGGACGCCTGCGCATCTGCCACAACGTCAGTGCCGTCACCGGCGCTGTGCTGGTGCTGCGCAAGGACCTGTTCGAGCAGGTCGGCGGACTGAACGAGGAGGCGTTGGCGGTCACCTTCAACGATGTCGACCTGTGCCTGAGGGTCTCGCAGGCGGGCTTTCGCCATGTCTGGACACCGTTTGCAGAGTTGTTGCACCACGAGTCCAAGACACGCGGCAGCGACACCTCACCCGAGAAGCAGGCGCGCTTCGCCCGCGAGCGTGAGTACATGGTCGCCACCTGGGGCAGCCGCCTCTACCGTGATCCCCATTACAACCCCAACCTGACGCTGACACACGAGGACTACGGGCTTTCAACCTCCCCACCCCGATGCAATTGATCACGGCTTGTCCCGCATGAACCCTTCACCCGCCCCCCAGGATCCGCGCGTCGGCATCGCGGCCATCTTCCGCAACGAATTCCCGTACATCGTGGAATGGCTGGCCCACCACCGCGTCCTGGGCATCGATGCGTTCTTCATCGCTGACAACGGCAGCGACGACGGCTCCACCGAGCTGCTGGCGGCCCTCGACCGGCTGGGCTATCTGTCAATGCTGCCCTTCCCCACCCGGGACAACACGCCGCCGCAGATGCCCGCGTACACCGCCCTGATGGAGCGCCATGGGCACCAGGTCGACTGGATGGCGTTCATCGATGCGGACGAATTCCTCATGCCCACAGGCCCGCATTCGGTCAAGCAGGTCCTCATGGATGCTGCCGGCACGCCCAACGCCGGGGCCATGGCGGTGAACTGGGCGGTGTTCGGTTCAGGCGGCCATGTGAAGCAACCGCCGGGTCTGGTCCTGGAGAACTTCCAGCGCCGGGCCGAACAGCAGCTGATCAACAACCACCACATCAAATCCATCGTGCGTTGCCAGGCCTTTGCGTCGGTGGATGGCAATCCGCACATATTCAGACTGCATGAAGGCTGGCACTATGTGCACCCGGACGGCACCGAACTGCAGCACCATGCCGAACGGGGCCGGGGCCTGAGCCAGAAGATCTGCTGGGACCGGCTGAGGCTCAACCACTACGTCGTCAAGTCGCGAGAAGAGTTCGAGCGGCGCAAATCGCCAAAAGGCAGTGCCACACGCATGGACCGCAGCAAGGGACAGGGCTACTTCCAGCACCACGACCGCAACGAGATGGCGGACGCCGTCAATCCCTTGCTGCTGCGAGCCGTGCAGGCCGAAGTGGACCGGATCATGGAGGCCCTGGCCCGCCAGGGCGGCATACCGGTCGAGCGCCCGCCTGCCGAGGTCTCTCCCACGCTGTTCCAGGGCATTCGAGGTCACGTCGACAAACTTGACTGGTCGGACGACTCGCTGAGCATCAAGGGATGGGCCCTCTGCGGCGACGGCGAGCCGCCCTCCTTCTTCGAGCTCCTCGTCGGCGGGCAGCCCGTGCCGGACTTCAGACTCATGCGCTTTGACCGACCCGATGTGCAGCGCCACTACCCGGGTGCCAGCCTTCAGAGCGGCTTTCACATTCAGGCCCGCGTGCCTGCGGCGGCTGCCCTGGGAGGGCCGGTTCGGGTGGTGACCGGCCGCATCGAGGGGGGACCTCGCGCAGAGCTTGTCATGCCGGCATCCACTGCAGTCCAAGAACCAGAATCCAACACGGGGCACACAGCGTGAAACTGTTTTCTTCCTCCAGCAAGCGATCCGGCGGCCAGTCCCATGGCTTTGACCTGCAAGCGACGCCCGTTCGCATCGACCCCGAAATCACCGGGGCAAGCGCTCAGATCAAGGTGGACCTGGCCGTCATGACCGGCAACATGCTGCTGGTGGCCGGATGGCGCACCCGCCCGGTTGAGGTGAGCCTGCAGCAGGACGGGCAGACCGTGGGGACCCGGGAGATCGAAATCGACCGACCTGATGTCAACGCGCATTTCCAGCTTTCGACCGACCAGCGTTGCGGCTTCGTGCTCATCGCCGAATCGGTGGCCGAGGACGACCGGATGCCGGCCGTCAGCCTGGCATGGACCGGCTCCGACAACAAGCGATACCTCAGCAAGTCGCTGTCGATTCAGCCAGATTCCGCGCTGTCGGCATCGGAGCAGGCGGTGCTCGGGCCAGCCCTCCTTCTTCTGTCCAGCCAGCTCCCGCTCAACAGCGCCGAATGGAAGCAGCTCATCGCAAAGTCACCGCCGGCAGATGGCACATGCCATGGCGCACGCGGCCACCTCGAAGGCGCCGCTGTCTGTGACCAGACAAGAGATGCCGTGGTGGTGGGCTGGGTTGTGCAGGCCCCCGGGACCCGCGTGTGGCTGGAAGACCAGACCGGGCACGCCTACTCTCTCGAGGGTGCGTTCCGCCGGTTCAGGCAGGACGTACACGACGCCGTGGGCAACGACTTCGGGCACGGCAGCCGCGATGCGGGCTTCTTGCTGCACATCAAGGGACTCAAGGCAGGCGCCCGTCTGAAACTGCGCGCAGTGGCCGAAACCGGACTGCATGTCCTGAGCGAGACGGCCTGCTCCGCACTGCCGGTCGACCCGGTGGCGGCGGCGCGCTGGCTGTTTGCGGTAGGCACCCCCCTGTCCGAGCTCAAGCAGCGCATCGCGATGGTCGACCAGCCTGTCCTGACCCCGCTGATTGACTATCGGCAGTCCATCTGGGACGAGTTGCCCGTTCAGCGACGAAACCTGGGTGCGCCCCCCCAAACCCCCCAGGCCAGCATCATCGTCCCGCTCTATGGCCGCATCGACTTTGTCGAGCACCAGATGCTGGAGTTCGCCAAAGACAAGTGGCTGCAGCAGAACGCTGAAATCATCTATGTGCTGGACGACCCGCGCCTCGTCGAGAGCTTCAACGCGCTGGCCGAGACCCTCCACCGCCTGTACCGTCTTCCCTTCAGGTGGCTGTGGGGCAGTGTGAACCGGGGCTTCTCGGGAGCCAACAATCTTGGCGCGCTGCATGCCAAGGGTGAACACCTGGTTTTTCTCAACAGCGACGCCTTCCCGCGGCGCCCCGGCTGGGTGCAGGACATGCTGCAAGCCCTTGACCAGCACCCCGAACTCGGAGCGGTGGGTGCCCGCCTGCTGTTCGGCGACGGTGGCATCCAGCACGCGGGCATGGAATTTCAGCGCCGGGAAGAGCTGGGCATCTGGGTCAACCACCACCCCCGCATGGGGCTGGACCCCAGCCTGGACCCACACCAGGGCCTGACCATCGTGCCAGCCGTCACAGGCGCCTGCATGGCCCTGCGGCGCGCCGACTTCGAGCGCATCGGCGGGTGGGACACCGGCTACCTCATCGGCGACTTCGAGGACTCGGACCTGTGCCTCAAGCTCCGCGCCGAAGGCATGCACATCGGCTACCTGCCCCAGGTCGAACTCACCCACCTGGAGCGCCAGTCCTTCAAGCTGCTCGGACAGGACGAGTTCCGCCAGCGCGTGGTGATCTACAACGCCGTGCGCCACCAGAGCCGGTGGGAAAGCCTCATCGAGCAGAGAGTCGACAGCCCGCCTGTCCTGGCATGACCCTTGCAAAGAACATGACACAAGCCCACCGCATCCTCGTGATGGCCCATGCCCACCCTGACTTCAGCCTGGGGGGAGGCGAAATAGCCGCCTACAACCTCTTCAAGGCGTACAAGGACAACCCGGACGTGCAAGACGCCTGGTTTCTCGCCCGAGCCGACCGGGGCCGTGGCCCGACCGGGCAGATCACCCTGCGCCGCCCCAACGAATACCTGTGGGAACAGGCGGTGCACGACTGGCACATGATGAAGGCCGTGCATCAGGAGTCCGTCACCACCTGGTTCGCCGACCTGATCCGTGGCCTGCGCCCCACGGTGGTCCACACCCACCATTACGCGCACCTGGGCCTCGAATACCTGCGCGTCATCAAACAGGTGGACCCCGCCATCAAGATCATGATGACGCTGCATGAGTACATGGCCATCTGCCGCAACAACGGCCAGATGATCAAGACCGGCAGCTTCAAGCTGTGCAGCCGCGCCACACACGACGAATGCCACCAGTGCTTCCCCGACAAGAGCCCCGAGGACTTCTGGTTGCGCAAGCACTACTTCATGAGCCACTTCGAGCTGGTGGACCAGTTTGTCTCGCCCAGCGAGTTCCTGCGCCAGCGGTACATCGACTGGGGGCTGCCCGCCGGCAAGATCGTCGTGATTGAAAACGGCCAGAGCGACGAACCGCCCCTGCCCCCGCGCCCCCTGGCCGAAGGCGAAACCCGCAACCGCTTCGGCTTCTTCGGCCAGATCAACCCCTTCAAGGGGCTGGACGTGCTGCTGCAGGCCCTGCACGAAATGCCCAAGGCCGAGCGCAAGAAGATCGTGCTGGAGGTGCACGGCGCCAACCTGGAACACCAGAGCGCCGAATTTCAGAAGAAGATCGAAGAGCTGCGGCGGCCCCTCATCAAGCAGGGCGTGGTGCAGTGGGTGGGCCCCTACCAGCCGCACGAACTGCGCAGCCGCATGGCCAACGTGGACTGGGTGGTGGTGCCGTCCATCTGGTGGGAAAACTCGCCGATGGTGATACAGGAGGCGCTGGTGTGCGGGCGGCCTTTGTTGGTGTCGGATATTGGGGGGATGAAAGAAAAGGCTTTGCACGCAACAGGAGGC
>SBFU01000456.1 GCA_006227785.1 Burkholderiales bacterium | reverse complement strand
TTGTGGCATCCACGCTGACGAGCACTTGAGCGGCGGGCAAAATGGCAGAAAGTCGGTTCATGGGGCCCTCGTGAACCGCAAATTATGCCCAGATGGGCGTTCTTGGCTAGACAAGACAGACAAAAAAGCCGCTTGACAAATCAAGCGGCTTGTTGCATTGCAGCATAACCGTCCAGAAAGAACGGCTCAGGCGTGAACAGTGTCACATCAGGCGTTTGGCGGGCGCGTGGTGGTGCTCCTGCGTCCTGTCTTTGTAGCGCAACACCTGGCGGTCCAGCTTGTCGGCCAGATCATCCACCGCCGCGTACAGGTCGGCATGGGCACTCTCGGCGAACAAGTCCTTGCCTTTGACGTGGATATTGCACTCGGCCCGCTGGCGCAGGTCCTTTTCCTTGAGGTTGTCGACCGTCAGCAGCACCTTGATGTCGACCACCTGATCGAAATGACGGGATATGCGTTCGAGTTTGCTGGTGACATAACCGCGCAGGGCGGGTGTGACCTCGAGGTGGTGACCGCTGATCGTCAGGTTCATGAAAGAGCCTCCTTATGCTCCGGGTTGACACTGGCCGCCGGCCGGCGAAGACCTCCCGGCGGCCGCGGGGATGTCTTGGGACCACTATGCCCATGATCGTGTTCCCGCGCAAGCGTGCACCGCAACAAACTGTCAAAAGGCGAACTTCCGTTCGACGCCGCGCCGCGAAAGGCCGCGGCCGCCCCCAGCACAAGGGCGGATGTCAGGCCCGGCGGACCGGCCCGTCGATGGCGCCGTGCAGCCTCAGGCGCCTGGCCAGCGCGATGGCGCCAAGGCTGGCCAGGCACCCGATGACACCGGTCCAGCCGTAGTGCTGCACCTGTCCGGCCGCATCGCGCGAGATGATCAGGCCCCCCATCAAGGACGCGGCACCCATGGCCACCGACTGCACCGCGGCATTGAGCACCATGAAGGTGCCACGACGGTCCGGGTCGGCGGCGCTGGTCACCAGCGCCATGCCCGGAATCATGCGGCCACTGAGGCACACGAACAGGCTGGTCGAGACCAACAGCACCACCCACAACGGAACCCGGGGCAACAGGGTCGTTGCCATGATGGGTACCGTCACCGAAACGGCCAGCCAGGTGAAGGTGCGCACCTTGCCATGGCGGTCGGCCATGCGCCCGAACAGACGCGCGGTGAACAGGGTGGCGGCGCCTCCGGCCAGGTAGACGTAGGGAATCTGGGCATCAAGCAGCCCGACGTTGGCCTGCATGTAGATGGTGATGTAGGGAATGACCGTGAAGCCGGTGAACATCAGCAGGGCCGAGAACGCGAATGCCCGCTGGTGGTTGGGGTCGGTCAGGACCTGTCCGATGCCCCGCCAGACACCGCCGCGGCGCGCAGCGTGCAGGTGCTGGTCCAGCGTCGGCATGCTCAACGCAGCGGCCACGGCGAGCAGGCCGCTCATCAGGGCTATGCCGAAGAACGGCGCCTGCCATGTCGAGAGGTTGGCCAGCCAGAGGCTGGCGGGTACACCGGCGACGGTGGACACGGAGAAGGCCGACATGACAATGCCCATGGCACGTCCCCGACGCTCGAATGGCACGACGTCGGCCACGATGGTTTGCGAGACCGCCGACAACACCCCGCCAAACAGACCGGCCGCCACCCGGGCGGCCATCAGGAAGCCATAACCCGGCGCCAGTCCGCAGGCCAGGGTGGCCAGGGCAAACAGACTGTAGAGCACCAGCAGCAGCCGCTTGCGCCCGAAACGGTCGACATAGGTGGTGGCCACCAGCCCCGAGACACCCGCTGACAAGGTGTACGCCGACACCAGCAGCCCGAACTGCGCGTCGCTGATGCCGAACAGCCGCGTCAGCTGGGGGCCCAGCGGCATCATGATCATGAAATCGAGGATGTGCGTGAACTGGATGCCGGCCAGCGTGATGAGCAGCCAGCGCTCGCGGCGCAAGGACAGTTGGGCTTGTGTCATGATGAGCGGGCCACTGTACCCGCAGTCGTGGCACTGCCGCACCACAACCTGCCAGTGTCCCTCGATACCCTGATTTCACACACCCTGCTGCGAGACCAACTGCCAGGCACTGAGCAGCCGGGCTGCGCCCTGGTGCTCATGGGGGGCGGCGCGCGCACCGCCTACCAGGCCGGCGTGCTCAAGGCGGTGGCCGCCATGATCGCGCGCCAGGGTGGGCCGGGCGCCGCTGCGTTTCCGTTCCGCTGGCTGTTCGGCACCTCGGCCGGTGCCCTGAATGCCGCCTACCTGGCCGGGCGCAGCGGTGACGGCCTGCAGGCGCTGGTGTCCCTGGCCTCGTTCTGGGGCGAGCTGCGCTCCGAGCAGGTCTATCGGCTGGACGCCCCGCCCTGGGTGCGCGCCAACCGGGTGCTGGCGGGCTGGACGCTGGCCCGCCAGGTGCGGCGCCACCGTGCGCTGCTGGACACCATGCCACTGGTGGACACGCTGCACCGCTCGATCGACCTTGAAGGGCTGGAGCGGGCGCTGCGCACCCGGCAGATCGATGCGCTGGGCGTCACCGCCTCCAGCTACACCACCGGCGAGCACTGGACGTTTTGCCAGACCCGCGAGGACCACCCGGCGCAACCCTGGCACCGGCCGGGGCGTCGCGCCAGTTTCCAGCCGGTGACCATCGAACACCTGATGGCATCCAGCGCCATTCCATTCCTGTTTCCGGCGGTACCGCTGTGGGTGGAAGGGCACAAGGCGTATTTCGGCGACGGCTCGATGCGCCAGCTGACCCCGCTGTCGCCGGCCATCCATTTCGGCGCTCGGCGCATCCTGGTCATCGGGGTCGGCCAGCCGCAGCGAGCCGGTCTGGTCGGGCGAGACGCCGGCGACGAACCCAGCGCGGGCACCATCGCCGGTCACGCCATGGCCAGCGTGTTCCACGACACCCTGCAGTCGGATGTCGAGCAGGTGCAGCGGGTCAGCCAGACGCTGGCCAGTCTGCCGCCCGAACTGGCCGCCGCCCTGCCCTACCGGCCGGTGGACGTGTTCGCCATCCAGCCAAGCCTGTCGCTGGACGAGCTGGCGCGCAAGCACATTGGCGCGCTGCCCGCGGCCACCCGGCACACCCTGGTGGGCCTGGGCGCGCTGGACACACAGCGCAACGCGGCCGGCAGTGCCGCGGCCCTGGCCAGCTACCTGCTGTTCGAACCCGAATTCGTGCAGGCACTGGTGGCCTTGGGTGAAGCTGATGCGTGGCGGCGACACGAGGAGCTGATTCACTTCCTGTCCTCTGCATGGCAGGCCCCGGCGACCGTCCCGCCAGTGCCATAATCAGGTTTTCCAATCAGGATCTGCACATGGACAGCACACCCCCCAGTTGTGTGCTTTCAGCGGTCTCTGCGTTCGCCTGATCCGGTCGCGCCCCAGCGGCCGTGAACGGACCCGAGGCAGGCTGAAAGCGCCTATTCCTCCGCCCTGGCGCTGCTTGCGCCGGCACCGTTCACCGCACCGCCCGCAGGAGCCGCCATGCTCAACGTTTTCACACTGGCCAATGGCCGCCTGTTCCAGGAAGAAATCGAGTCCCTGGAAGAACTGGCCCGCTTCAAGCCGATCTGGGTCGATCTGGAGTCGCCCACGCCGCAGGAGCGGCGCTGGGTCAAGCAGCATTTCGGCTTGTCCATTCCCGACGACGCGATGGACGAGGACATCGAGGAATCGGCCCGGTTCTTCGAAGAGGACAACGGCGAGCTGCATGTGCGCTCGGACTTCCTGATCGACGATCCGGAGGACCCTCGTGCAGTGCGGGTGGCCTTCATTCTCAACGAGCACAACGACACCCTCAAGAGCCGGGGCGTGCTGTTCTCCATCCACGACGAGGACGTGCCGGTGTTCCGCCTGCTGCGCATGCGTGCGCGGCGGATGCCGGGCCTGATCGAGGACGCCAAGGATGTGCTGCTGATGCTGTTCGACGCGGACGCCGAATACTGCGCCGACACGCTGGAAGACATTTACGACGATCTGGAACAGGTCAGCAGCAAGGTGCTCTCCAGCGAGGCGACGGACAGCGCGCTGGGCGAGGCCCTGAGCGCGATTGCCCGGCACGAAGACATGTCAGGTCGCATCCGCCGCAATGTCATGGACACCCGACGCGCGGTCAGCTTCATGATGCGCAGCCGCCTGCTGAGCGCCGAGCAGTTCGAAGACGCCCGGCAGATCCTGCGCGACCTGGACTCGCTGGACGGTCACACGGCCTTCCTGTTCGACAAGATCAACTTCCTGATGGACGCGACGGTCGGTTTCATCAACATCAACCAGAACAAGATCATCAAGATCTTCTCGGTGGCCAGCGTCTCGCTGCTGCCCCCGACCCTGGTGGCCAGCAGCTATGGCATGAATTTCCAGTTCATGCCCGAGCTGGGCTGGAAGCTGGGCTACCCGTTCGCGATCGGGCTGATGATCCTGTCGGCAGCCGTTCCCATGCTGTATTTCCGCAAGCGGGGCTGGTTGAGGTAGGGATATAGGCCCCCACGCTCCGCCGCTGCGCGGGTCGCTGCCCCCCGAGGGGGCTGACCTGCCTTGGGGCGGCCCGGCGGCAGGTCTTTGGCCCCCACGCTCCGCCGCTGCGCGGGTCGCTGAGCAAGGCGCAGCCAGAGTCTGCGCCACATCGGGCTGTCCAAGCCTGCGCAGGCAGGCTCGGAGCCGCGGCCCTCTGCCCCTCGGGGGCTGACCTGCCTTGGGGCGGCCCGGCGGCAGGTCTTTGGCCCCCACGCTCCGCCGCTGC
>SBFU01000457.1 GCA_006227785.1 Burkholderiales bacterium | reverse complement strand
GAAGACGAACCGGTAATGACCACGCACCGGGCAGAAAGGCGAGACGTGCATGGCCTTGCCGGCTTCGACGGGTTGACCGTAGCGCGGCTGGTCCAGCAGGTAGCAGTGGCGTTCGCCAAAGGTGTTGTTCACCTCGGCGACGATGGCGCGCAGACTGCCGTCGGCACGGTGGGCGTACCAGAAACTCACCGGCTTGAAGGCATAGCCGAGCACGCGGGGATAGGTGTGCAGCCAGACTTCGCCGTCGGCATCGGTCACGCCATGGCCGGCGAGCAGTTCGTCGAACCAGGCCAGGCAGTCGTTCCGGCCGTCGCCGTGGTCGCTGTCGCGGAAGCTGAGGGCGGCTGCACGGTTGCGCACCAGGGTGCCCGGGCCTTCGCGACGCAGGCTGCGCAGGGGCAGCATGAGGAAATAGGTCGGGTAGGCAAAGGCGTGTCGACGCGGTCGGGTGCGGGTATGTCGCACCTGACCGAAGCCGATCTGGGCCGTTGCCGGCGTGGTCATGCGGCTGCCTCTGGCGAGCGGCTGAGCCAGCCGTTCGATGGCGGGGCCATGTGGCCCTGGCCATGGTCAACCCGCAGCGCTTCGGCCGCCGCCAGACCCGACTTCAGGCCGTCCTCGTGGAAGCCATAGCCTGCCCATGCACCCGCAAAATAGGTGCGCATCTGACCTTGCAGCTGGGGCAGCTGGCGTTGGGCCCGGATCGCGGCCAGGTCAAACACCGGGTGGGCGTATTCGTAGCGGCCGACCACGGTGGACTCGCTGATCGGACTCTGCGGGTTCAGCGATACGACCACTGGCTGTTCGACCGGCAGCGGCTGCAGCCGGTTGAGCAGGTAGTGCAGGCAGACCTGGGCTGATTCGCGGTCGGCGCTGGGGGCCCGTTCGTAGTTCCAGGCCGCCCAGGCCCGACGGCTGCGCGGCAGCACCGAGGTGTCGGTGTGCAACACCGCCAGGTTGGGCTGGTAACGAATGGCACCCAGCACGGCCCGTTCTTGCGGCTGGGCGCCTTCACCCAGGATGCGCAAGGCCTGATCGCTGTGGCAGGCCAGCACCAGGGCGTCGTAGCGTTCGACACCCTGGCGGGTGATCACGCTCACGCCCTGGTCATCGCGCAGCACGCGCAGGACTGGTGTGGACAGCCTGTGGTCGGTCAGCCCGGCAATGATCTTCTGGACATAGGTCCGCGCGCCGCCGGCCACCGTGTACCACTGCGGTCGGTTCGTGACCTGGATCAGGCCATGGTTGTGGCAGAAGCGCACCATGGTGGCCACCGGGAACTGCAGCATCTGGTCGGTCGGGCAGCTCCAGATGCAGCCCATCATGGGCAGGAAGTACCAGTCGCGGAATTCGTCGGAGAAACGCTGCTCGCGCAGGAAATCGCCCAGCGGCTGCATCAGCGGGCTGTCCGGGCGCTGGTCCTCGCCGCGCAGCGCCAGCGCCGTGGTGATGCGGTTGAAGCGCAGGATGTCCGACAGCATGCGCCAGAAACGTGGGCGCAGCACGTTGCCGCGCTGGGCGAACACGGTCGAAAGATCCGAGCCGCTCCATTCCAGCGGACCGCCGCCGGCCCCGGCGCCGGGTGCCTGGACCGAGAACGACATGTCCGATTTGGCGATCGGCACATCGAGCTCCCGGAACAGGGCCAGCAGGTTGGGGTAGGTGCGCTCGTTGAGCACCAGGAAGCCGGTGTCGACGCCGAACTGCACCTGCCGTCCGTCGGGGCCGGGCAGTCGCATGTCCACGGTGTGGGTGTGGCCCCCGAAATAGTCGCCGGCTTCGAACAGGCTGACCCTGGCATGCTGACGCAGGGCATGGGCAGCCGACAAGCCGGCAATGCCGGAGCCGACCACCGCGACCCGGGGACCGGGTTGCGGGTTGCGCTGGGGGTTGGGTGGGGAGACGGGATCCGAGTACATCTCAGACCCCCTGGGCAGCCTGCCGGCCGCCGATGTAAAAAAAGACTGCGAAGCGCCCCGAAACGAACAAGGGAGGGAGGGAGGAGGAGGAGAAGCGCCTCGGGATTGCATCCGGGTGCACACCCGGAAGGCTTCGCAGTTCAAAAACCTGGGCTCGAAGGACCTGGACCAGATCCTTCACCCCGCCTCTGCAGGCTGAGAGGGACCGCCAGATGGGAAAGTTCCGCAAATTTTGGGTCATCGTGTCCTCCGGGGCACTGGGGTGAAGGGATCGGCCAATACTTTTTGGCTTCAAATTGAACTTGACGGTTTTATTGTGACTGATCGGTCACATTCTGGTCGAGAGAAATCGTTCGATATCCCTGATCAGCACAGGGTTATCCGGGCTGACCTGGCTGCCGAAGCTGCGCACCGTCTGTCCATCACGGGCCACCAGGTACTTGTGGAAGTTCCAGCCCGGGGCCTGACCGGTCCGTGCGGCCAGCTCCCGGTACAGCGGGTTGGCCTCGCGCCCGATCACGGTCGATTTGCCGAACATCGGAAACCGCACGCCGAAGGTGTTCTGGCAGAAGTCGGCGATGGCCTGGTTGCTGCCCGGCTCCTGACGGCCGAAGTCGTTGGATGGAAAGCCCAGCACCACGAAGCCGCGGTCGCGGTAGCGGGCGTAGAGCGCCTCCAGCCCTTCGTACTGGCCGGTGAAGCCGCAGAAACTGGCGGTGTTGACCACCAGCAGCACCTGGCCGCGGTACTGGCACAGGTCCTGTTCCACCTCGTCCTGCAGCCGGTCGAAGCGCTGTCTCAGCAGCGGGGGACAGTCGGCCGACGAGGCCGCCGTGGTCAGCGGCGCGGCCGCTGCGGGCACCTGTGCCTGCGCCGGACCCGCCAGCTGGGTGCACAGCGCGGCCAGCAGGGCCAGCGTCGGAATCCGCGCCCCGCCATGGGTCTTGACATGGACATGCTTCATTTTTCGGTCCTTGCAACGATAATTCACAGCCATTCTGACGGTTTTGTCCATGACAAGTTCGATCACCGGCGTGCCGGTTCTCCACAGCATCGCCGACATCGAGCGCGACACCGGCCTGTCCAAGGACACCTTGCGCGTCTGGGAGCGCCGCTACGGTTTTCCTCAGCCCACCCGCGATGCCCAGGGTGAGCGGCAGTACGACGACGAACAGCTCACCCGTCTGCGCCACGTCCGCCGGCTCATTGATGCCGGCCACCGTCCGGGCCGGGTGGTGGCGATGCCGCTGGCCGACCTGTTGCAACTGGATACGCAGGAGAAGGCGGGTCGGATGCAGGGCGGCACCGGATCGGGCCGCAGTCGGTCCCGCCCCGGCGCGCCGGCACCAGAGCCCTGTGCCGACATCCCGCACTGGCTGGACATGCTGGTCCGCCAGGACGTGGTGGCCTTGCGCCAGTCGCTGCAGCAGGCGCTGCTGGAGCGCGGCCTGGCCCGAATGCTGGTCGAGTGTGTGGCCCCCATGAACATGCAGGTCGGCCAGTCCTGGATCGAAGGGCGGTTGGCGGTGCACCAGGAGCACCTCTACACCGAGGTGGTCCAGGGCCTGCTGCGCCAGGCCATGGCGCAGGCGGCCACGCAGCGCACCCTGGTGCCGCCCCGTGTGCTGCTGACCACCTTGCCCGGCGAACCCCATGCATTGGGCCTGCTCATGGCCGAGTGCATGCTGGTGCTCGAAGGTTGTCAGACGGTGCCGCTGGGCACCCAGACGCCGCTGCCTGAAATCGTCGCAGCGGCCCAGGCCGGCGGAGCCGACATCGTCGCCCTGGGCTTCAGCGGCATCCAGAACCCGCGCGAGGTCAGGACCGCGCTCGAGCAGCTGCGCCTGCGCCTGCCACCGGCCGTCGCGCTCTGGGCCGGAGGCCAGGTGCCCCTGCTGCGCCGGGGCCATCAGGCGTCTGCGGCCGGCTGGCAACCCATGGGCCGGCTGGTCGACATCCCCATGGGGGTGGCGGCCTGGCGGGCCGAACAGGCTGCAAGGGACGGTACCCGTGGCTGAGCGTCGGCCAGCCCCGGGCTTCAAGGGCAACAAGTCCGGCCTGCCCAGCAAACCCTGCCAGGCCTGCGGCCTTCCCATGACGTGGCGCCGCAAATGGGCCCGGGACTGGGAGCAGGTCAGATACTGCAGTGAGCGCTGCCGGCGTGCCGGGCCCTCTGCCTGAGCGCCGGTCAGGCATGTCCTCAACGCCTGTGCGTCGGCTGGTGCTGGTCCTGGGTGATCAGCTGTGGATGGGCAACCCGGCGCTGGACGGATTCGACCCCTCGCTCGACCGCGTCCTGCTGATCGAGGCCCCGGGTGAGGCCGATGCCGTCTGGAGTCACAAGGCCCGCATCGCCCTGTTTCTGTCGGCCATGCGGCACTTCAGTGCCGGGCTGCGTGCACGCGGATGGCCGGTGAGCCATGTGGAAATGGACGACGCCGCTGACCTGGCCGAGGGCCGGCATCGGCTCGACCACCGCCTGGCTGCCCGGCTGCAGCAGCTGCGGCCGCAGGCCCTGCACGTGTGCGAGGCCGGTGAATGGCGGCTGCAGCAGGCCATCGAGGCCTGCGCGGCCCAGGCCGGGGTGCCCCTGCACTGGCACGCCGACACCCATTTCCTGTGCAGCCGGGAACGCTTTGCGCGCTGGGCCGCCGGTCGGCGCGAATGGCGCATGGAGCATTTCTACCGCCAGATGCGGCGCGAACACCGGGTGCTGATGGATGGGGACGAGCCGCTGGGGGGCGCCTGGAATTTCGATGCCGACAACCGCAAGGCCTACCCGAAGTCCGGGCCAGGCTGGGTGCCGCCGCCAGCACGCTTCGAGCCGGACGAGACCACCCACGAGGTTCTGAAACTGGTCGAACGACAGTTTCCCGGTCACCCCGGTTCGCTGGCCGATTTTGGCTGGCCGGTTACCCGCGAACAAGGTCTGCAGGCCCTGCAGCACTTCATTGACCAACGGCTGATCGGCTTCGGTCCCTACCAGGATGCGATGTGGAGCGACACCCCGTTCGGCTGGCACTCCCTGCTGTCGGTGGCCCTGAACCTGCACCTGATCCACCCGCGCGAGGTGATTGACGCGGTCGAAGCCGCGCACCGCGAGCGCGGGCCGCAGGCACTGCCGCTGGCCAGCGTCGAAGGCTTCGTGCGCCAGGTGCTGGGGTGGCGCGAGTTCATCCGCGGCGTCTACTGGCAGCAGATGCCGGGCCTGCGTGAGGCCAACCACTACGGTCACCAGCGCCCGCTGCCCGACTGGTACTGGACCGGCCAGACCCACATGGCCTGCCTGCGCGACGCCATCGGCCAGACCCTGCGCTTCGGTTACGCGCACCACATCCAGCGCCTGATGCTGACAGGCCAGTTTGCGCTGCTGGCGCAGATCGATCCGCGGCCGGTGGCCGACTGGTACCTTGCGGTCTATGTCGATGCCATCGAATGGGTGGAGCTGCCCAACGTGGCCGGCATGGCGCTGTATGCCGATGGCGGTCGTTTCACCAGCAAGCCGTACATCGCCAGCGGCCAGTACATCGACCGCATGAGCAACCACTGCCAGGGCTGCCGTTACCGCCCGGCCCAGCGCACCGGTGCCCAGGCCTGCCCGTTCACCACCCTGTACTGGGCCTTTCTCGACCGGCATGAGACCACGCTGGCAGCCAACCCGCGCACCGCGCTGATGGTGCGCAACCTGCAGCGGCTGTCGCCTGAGGAACGCCAGGCCCTGCGCCGGCAGGCGACCGATATCCTTGAGAATCTGAATGATTTGTAAGGGTTTTCCGGTATGAAGCCTACAATTTGAAGGTGATTCAAGGACCGCAGCCCCCCGCCATGCTCTATCCCGAACTGTTCAAGCAACTGGAGTCCGTCCGCTGGGACATGGACAAGGACATTCCGTGGGACCGCTTCGATGCCAGCCTGCTCAGTGACGAGCAGGCACAGACCATCAAGATGAACGCGATCACCGAGTGGGCGGCGCTGCCGGCCACCGAGATGTTCCTGCGCGACAACCGCGACGACTCGGACTTCTCCGCCTTCATGTCGATCTGGTTCTTCGAGGAGCAGAAACACTCGCTGGTGTTGATGGAATACCTGCGGCGCTTCCGCCCCGAGCTGGCGCCGACCGAACAGGAGCTGCACGACATCCGTTTCGAGTTCGACCCGGCGCCCGCGCTGGAGACACTGATGCTGCATTTCTGCGGCGAGATCCGCCTCAACCACTGGTACCGCCGCGCCAGCGAATGGCACAGCGAGCCGGTCATCAAGCACATCTACCAGACGCTCAGCCAGGACGAGGCCCGCCATGGCGGGGCCTACCTGCGCTACATGAAGCGCGCCATTGGCAAGTTCGGTGACGAAGCACGCTCGGCCTTCGCCAAAGTCGGTGTGCTGATGGCCAGCGCGCGGCGAACGGCCCAGGCCCTGCACCCCACCAACCTGCATGTGAACAAATCGCTGTTCCCGCACGACACCATCCAGAGCCGCCTGCCCAACCCCGAGTGGCTGGAACACTGGCTGGACAAGCAGATCGACTTCGATGCCGTCTGGGAAACCAAGGTGGTCGAGCGCATCCTGCACAACATGAGCCTGCTGATGGACCAGAGCTTCAAGACGGTGCAGGAGCTCAACCGCTTCCGAAAGTCACTGGTCGTCAGTTCCGCCGCGGCGGGCGCCGCCACCTGAAATCCAGCAGCAGGGTCAGCGCCGCGCCCCAGGCGGCACCGCACAGGTGCGCGGCCTGCACCACCGAGCGGTCGCTGGCCGGGTCCCAGACCACCGGGTACGACCAGGCCCGCTCCAGCACCAGCTTGGTCAGCAGACCGGCCACCAGCATCAGTCCCCAGCGCCGCGCCTTGCGGATGGCGATGCGCCCGAGCACCAGCTGAAGCGCCATGATCATGGCGCCGGCATGCAGCAGGCCGGTCAGCCCCACCGAATAGCCCACCTGCGGCCACAGCACCAGGCTCAACTGCAGCAGTGGCCATGACAGAAACCAGGCCAGGGCCGCGCGCGCACCCGGGCGCAGCAGCCAGGCCAGTCCGGTGAGGATGCCCAGCACGAACTGATTGACGATCAGGTGGGGTGTGTTCACATGCACCCAGGTGCTGGTCCACAGGGTCCAGGGCCTGAGCGTCCAGCTGTCGGCCTGCCAGCTCAGCAGTTGCACCTGCTGCTCGCCCGACCACCACACCAGCATGCTGGCGACTCCGTGCAGCACGCACAGCAGCAGCCAGCCGCCGGCCCGCCTCATGGGTGGATCGCGCCCCCGGACGCGCCGAGCACATGCTGCCAGAGTGCGCGAACGGCGGTGGCGGCCTCGGCCACACTGGCCGCCTCGACCTGTGTCGGCGCCTCATCCAGCCGTGCCCGGTGCTGGATCTGCCGCAGCTGCCGGTACGCCCGCGCTGCCGACTCGCCCACGCCCGGCGGCAGCAGGCCGACCGCCTCGGCCCGCTGCAAGAGGTTGATGTTGCCGGTGTTGTCCCGCAGTTCCGGGTGGCGTGCCGACTGCGACAGCACCAGAAACTGCACCACGAACTCCACATCGACCATGCCGCCCGGACTGTGCTTGACGTCGAACAGCTCACCGCGCTCCGGGTGCGCCTTGCGCACGCGCTCGCGCATGGCAACGATCTCCTGCTTCAGCGCCTCGTGGTCCCGCTCGGCGACGATGACCGCTTCACGCACTTCATCGAATCGCGCCTCAAGTGACGAAGGTCCCATGACAAAGCGTGCACGCGTCATCGCCTGGTGCTCCCAGGTCCATGCCGTGTTGCTGCCGCGGCCGCGCTGGTAGTTCTCGTAAGAGGTGAAGCTGGTCACCAGCAGGCCGGAGTTGCCGTTGGGGCGCAAAGCGGTGTCGATCTCGTACAGGTCGCCCTCACCGGTCTTCACGGTCAGCCAGTTGATCATCTTGCGCACGAAACCGGCGTAGACCTCGCCGGCGTTGTCGTGTTCGTCCTCGTACACGAACACGATGTCCAGGTCGGAACCGTAGCCCAGCTCCTTGCCGCCGAGCTTGCCGTAGCCGATGATGGCAAACGACGGCTCGTTGCGGTGCCGGTTTTTCAGCCGTTGCCAGCACCAGCGGGCGGTGACGCGCAAAACCGCATCGGCCAGCGCCGACAGGTCGTCGGCCACCTGCTCGACCGTGAGCACGCCTTCCAGGTCGCGCGCCAGGGTGCGGAACACCTCGGCGTGGTGGGCGCGGCGCAACAGGTTCAGCAGCTCTTCCTCGTCGTCCTCGCCAGTGGACCTCAGCGCCGCCCGCCGGTCTTCCAGGTCGCTCTCGAACTGCGCCGGGTCGAAGCGCTCGTCCAGCAACTGGCGGCTGGCCAGCTCGTCGATCACGCCTGGGTGGCGCTGCAGGTAACGCGCCGGCCATTTGGCCGCGCCCAGCAGGCGCAGCAGGCGTTCGTGCACCGAGGGGCGTTCCTGCAGCAGCGCCAGGTAGCTCTCCCGCCGCAGCAGGGGCTCGATCCAGTCGGCCAGCCGCAGAGCGGCTGTCTCGCTGACCCGGCCTTCCTCCAGCCAGGCGCCGGTGCGCTCAACCAGGCGCACCAGGCGCAACCGGGCGTCTTCGCGCAAGGCCAGCACCCGCGGGTGGTCGCACCATTGGGCGACCTTGGCCGAGAAGGCCTCGGGCAGCTGCGGCAGCACACCTTGCAGGTCCTGCACCGCGCTGCGGCCATGGCGGCCCGGGCAGCCCTTGCCATTGCAGGTACCGCCCGACGCGCCGCCGAGCAGCTTGTCGAATTCATGGGCCACCGTCTCGCGGTGGCTGTCGAACTCGTGCAGGAAGGCGCAGACGTCGGCATAACCCATGGTGGCCGCGATCCAGCCCAGGTCGTCGTCGCGCGTGGGCATGAGGTGGGTCTGCTGGTCGTCCAGGTACTGGATGCGGTGCTCGACACGGCGCAGGAACACATAGGCCCTGGCCAGGGCGTCCGCCGTCTCGGGTGGCATCAGGTTGGCCCGGCAAAGGCGCTGCAGCGCATCCAGGGTCGGGCGGGTGCGCAGCTCGGGAAACTGCCCGCCGCGCACCACCTGCAGCAACTGGACGGTGAACTCGATCTCGCGGATACCGCCGCGCGAGAGTTTGACGTCGTTGGCGCGTCCCGGATTACCCGCCGCCCGTTTGGCCGCGTGGTCACGGATCTGGCGGTGCAGGGTGCGCAGCGAGTCGAAAACGTTGTAGTCCAGGTACTTGCGAAACACGAAGGGCAGCACCGGCCCGCGCAGCGCGCTGGCCTGGCCGTCGGCGATGCTGGCCGAAGGAGCGATCACGCGGCTCTTGAGCCAGGCAAATCGCTCCCACTCACGACCCTGCACCAGGAAATACTCCTCCAGTGCCCCCAGCGACACCGCAGGTGGCCCCGAGTTGCCGTTGGGCCGCAGTGCCAGGTCGACCCGGAACACGCTGCCGTGCTCGGTGGTCTCGCCCACCGTGTTGTAGATGTGCTTGACCGCCTTGGCAAAGTACTCGTGGTTGCTGATGCGGTTGCGCCCCTCGCTGTTGCCCGCCGTCTCGCCGTCCTGGTCGTAGACATAGATCAGATCGATGTCGCTGCTGACGTTGAGCTCGCGGGCACCGAGCTTGCCCATGCCGATGACCCACAGCTGGGCACGGCGCGCCCGGTCGGCATCGGCCTGGCGTGTGTCGTCGCCTGCGTCTGTCAGCGGCGCTCCGTGCAGCGCATCCAGGTCGTCAAAAGCCAGTCGGCAGGCGGTGTCCAGAGCCAGCTCGGCCAGTTCGGTCACGGCGCGGGTGATGTCCGCCAGGGGTGCGGCCTGCTCGCAGTCGAGGACCACCAGCCGCTCCATCACCAGTTGGCGGGTCACCCGGAGGGCCGACGTGGTGTTCAGTCCGCGTTCCCTGAGCTGCTCCATGCAGGCCTGCATCGTGCTGCGGACCGGGGTGCCGGCAGCCAGACAGTCGAGCTCGTTGCCGTAGCGCCTGCGGATGCGCTGGACAAAACGGGAATGGTCAGCCTGTGCCGGCATGGGGTGATGGGTGTGGCATTTCTTTACCGCGTCCCCATCGGCGGTGGAACTGTTCCCTTGGCTGACCGTCATAATTTGAGTTGGACATGAATCAAAGCCCGGCGCCGATCGCAACTGCCACGCGAACCCTCAGAATCCTTTCGGTGACCACCCGACTGCTGTTGTGGGTCGTGTTGGCCGCCTGGGGATTGTTCGCACTCAGCTGGGGAGCCCTCCACCTCTGGATTGTGCCGCGAATCGGCGAATGGCGCCCTGACATCGAACGATGGGTCAGCGCCGGTGTGGGTATACCGGTTCGCATCGGTGAACTGCGCGCCGAGTCGACCCCGGGCGAGAAGCGGCTGCTGCCGGCCCTGGTTCCCGTCATCGAACTGCGCGATGTGCGCCTGTTCGACCCGCGTGGCCAGGAAGCGCTGCTGCTGCCGCAGGTCAGCGTGGCGGTGTCCGTGACCTCTTTGTGGCGTCTGGGTGTCGACCAGGTCGTGATCGACGCGCCGGTGCTCGACTTGCGGCGCACCGCCCAGGGCCGGCTGGAGGTGGCGGGGCTGGACATCAGCGGGAGCAGCGGTGACGACGGCCGGGCGGCCGACTGGGTTTTCGACCAGCCCGAGCTGGTCATCCGCCGGGGCACCGTGCGCTGGACCGACGAGTTGCGGCCGGATGCCGAAGGGCCGTTGGCGCTGGCGGCGCTGGATCTGGTGGTGCGCAACCGTGGGCGGCAGCACGAGATGCGGCTGGACGCCACGCCACCCCCCGAGTGGGGTCAGCGCTTCAGTCTGCGCGCCCGCCTGCGTCAGCCCCTGCTCGATCTGGTGCCGGACCCCGGCGTCCCATCCACCAGGCCCTGGCACAACTGGAGCGGCGAGCTGTACGCCGAGTTTCCCCGTGTCGACGTGCAACGCCTGCGTCGCCACGTTGACCTGTCCGAGTGGAACATCGAGGTGCTCGGTGGCCAGGGCCGCGTGCAGGCCTGGGCCGATGTGCAGCGTGGCGAAGTGGCCGCCGCCACCGCCGACCTGGACCTGCAGGACCTGCGCACCCGGCTGGGCGCCGAATTGCCCGAACTCGATCTGGTGAGCCTGCAGGGTCGCCTGGGGGCGCACTGGAACGCCGATGGTTTCGGTTTCAGCAGCGACGACTTGCGGTTTGCCACCCGCGACGGACACCTCTGGCCCGGCGGCGTGCTGCGCATCGGACATGCGGTACCGCGTGGCGAGCGCCCGGCCTCTGCGGTGCTGCGGGCCGAAAGCATCGATCTGGGTGCCCTGGGGGCGGTGGCGGCCAGCCTCCCGCTGGGCGCACCGGTCCACGGCTGGCTGGGCAGTTTGCGGCCCGAAGGCCAGGTCACCGATCTGGACGCCACCTGGCAGGCCGACCACCCCGAGGCACCGCTCGAAGCCTTCGGCGAAGGGCGTTTTCGCGCCCGTGGCGTGGTTCAGGCGCTGAGCCTGCAAGGCGCACCCAGTGGCCGGATGTCCTCGACGGGTCGATACCCCTTGCCCGGGCGGCCCGGTGTGGCCGGAGCCCGTGTCGAGTTCGAACTCGATCAGGACGGGGGGCGCGCCGAGGTGCTGGTCACCGACGGCCATGTCGAGCTGCCCGACATCTTCGAAGACCCGCTGATTCCGGTGCGCCGCCTGCAGACGAGCGCCCGCTGGCGACTGCAGGGGGAACACATCGAGGTCGATCTCGACGAGGTCACCCTGCAGAGCGCCGATGCCGACGGCACGGCCCGGGTGCGCTGGCAGACCGCCGATCCGCTCACCAGCCTGTCGGCTTCGCGTTTCCCCGGTGTGCTCGACATCGAGGCCAAGCTGAGCCGCGCCGACGGCACCCGGGTGCACCGTTACCTTCCCCTGAGCGTGGGTGACGATGTGCGACGCTACCTGCGCGAAGCCATCCGGGCAGCCGGCCCCACCGAGGTCAGTTTCCGCATTCAGGGCGACATGTGGGACATGCCGGCCGTGCCGGCGGGCCCGGACCGCGCGTTCCGCATCGGGGCGCGTTTTCGCAACGTCGACTTCGACTACGTCCCGGCCTACCTGCAGGAGGGGCTCGAAGGCGCGCGCCCCTGGCCGGCGCTGCGACAGGCCACAGGCGAATTCCTGCTTGACCGTCAGGCGCTGCGGGTCTGGAATCTCTCGGCCACCGTCGATGGTGCCCCGGATGTCAAGCTCGGCGGGGCCGAGGTGCGCATCGACGAGCTGAACGACGACTCGGTGCTGCAGGTGGTCACCCGGGCCGAGGGCCCGGCCGCGCAGATGCTGGCCTATGTGCAGGGTTCGCCGGTCAATGGCCTGCTCAACGGTGCGCTGGCGCGCGCGCGCATGGACGGCCCCGCCAGGCTGGACCTGCGCCTGGCCCTGCCGCTGCACGAGCTGAACGAGGCCCGCATCAGCGGCCAGGTGCGTTTTCCCGGCAACGACGTGCTGATCCAGCCTTCGGCACCTGAGCTGCGCCAGGCCAGCGGTCTGCTGGAGTTCAGCGAGGCCGGCTTCCAGGTGCGCGAAGCCAGGGCCATGGTCTACGGCGGCGAATTGCGTTTCGCCGGCGGGCTGGG
>SBFU01000101.1 GCA_006227785.1 Burkholderiales bacterium | reverse complement strand
GGCCAGCAGGTGCAGGACGGTGTTGGTCGAGCCGCCCATGGCAATGTCCAGCGACACCACGTTTTCGAACGCCTCGAAGGTGGCGATCGAACGCGGCAGCACCGACGCGTCATCCTGCTCGTAGTAACGCTGGCACAACTCCACCGCCAGGCGCCCTGCCCGCTTGAACAACTGCTCCCGGTCGGCATGGGTCGCCACCACCGTCCCGTTGCCGGGCAAAGCCAAGCCCAGCGCCTCGGCCAGGCAGTTCATGGAATTGGCGGTGAACATGCCTGAACACGAACCGCAGGTGGGGCAGGCCGAGCGCTCGACCTCCGCCACCGTGGCATCGTCCACCTGGTTGTCTGCCGCCATCACCATCGCATCCACCAGATCGAGCTTTTTGATCTGGATGGTCTGGGTGCCCGGCACCGCCAGCTTGACCTTGCCCGCCTCCATGGGGCCACCGGAGACGAACACCACAGGGATGTTCAGCCGCATGGCGGCCATGAGCATGCCGGGCGTGATCTTGTCGCAATTGGAAATGCACACCAGAGCATCTGCACAATGGGCATTGACCATGTACTCGACCGAGTCCGCGATCAGTTCGCGGCTGGGCAATGAATACAGCATGCCGTCATGCCCCATGGCGATGCCGTCGTCCACCGCAATGGTGTTGAACTCCTTGGCCACGCCGCCGGCGGCTTCGATCTCTCGCGCCACCAGTTGCCCAAGGTCCTTGAGGTGGACATGGCCCGGCACAAACTGCGTGAAGGAGTTGGCCACGGCGATGATGGGTTTGGAAAAATCACCATCCTTCATGCCGGTGGCGCGCCAGAGGGCACGGGCACCCGCCATGTTGCGGCCGGCAGTGGATGTCTTGGAGCGGTAGGCTGGCATGGGCTCTGCAGAGGAAGAAGGGACAGGGAGGATGCCGAAATTATCGCCCACTCATGGCAGTCGGGCCTCGCATCGGCCTCAGAACACCCCGGGCCGTCAAGGGACGGGCGCAGGGCCTGGGTAAATGGCTCTTCTGGTCGTGTCAGCGCCGGCGATTGGGCTTGCGCATGCCCAGCGACTCGCGTTGTCGGTCGATGCGGTCCTGCTTCTTCTTCTCCATGGCCTCCATTGCCTTGCGTTTGGTGTACCCGGTGGAGTCAGCCCAGGCCCACCAGGCCACCGCCAGGGCAAACGGGCTCAGCACCCACCACCAGGACCACCCGGCGACGAATCCGATTTCGAAGTACTTGAGCAGCAACAGGGCAATCCCTGCCATCACGAAATACATCACAGGCTCCGGTAAAGACCCGATGAAGTGCGGCAAGGGTCTGTAACAAACCGTACTTCGCCGCGCCACATGGCTAGAATCCGCTTCGTGGTTTTTCCATTTTCACCCACGAGGCTCTGACGATGAAACACGCAATCCTGATTATGGCCGCTTTGGCCACCCTGTCCGCTCCCGCCCTGGCGGACGAGGCCCTGGCCAAGAGCAAGAACTGCATGGCCTGCCATGCCGTCGACAAGAAGCTGGTCGGTCCGGCCTACAAGGACATTGCCGCCAAGTACGCCGGCAATGCGCAGGCTGCGGCCATGCTGGCCACCAAGATCCAGAAAGGCGGTTCGGGTGTCTGGGGTGCCATTCCCATGCCCGCCAACCCGCAGGTCAACGACGCCGACGCCAAGAAGCTGGCCACCTGGGTGCTGGGCCTGAAGTAAGCCACGCCTTCAGACAACAAAAAACCCGCTGGTGCGCCAGCGGGTTTTTTGTTGCTTTCTTGACCGGGGCCAGGCGCAACCCGCCTGGCCAACAGCTCAATTGTTTTCCGACAATTGATCCAGGATGGCCGGGTTCTCCAGCGTGGAGGTGTCCTGGGTGATGGCCTCACCCTTGGCGATCGAACGCAGCAGGCGGCGCATGATCTTGCCCGAGCGGGTCTTGGGCAGGTTGTCGCCGAAGCGGATGTCCTTGGGCTTGGCGATCGGACCGATCTCCTTGCCGACCCACTCGCGCAGCTCCTTGGCAATCGCCTTGGCCTCGTCGCCGGTGGGACGGGAGCGCTTGAGCACCACAAAAGCCACGATGGCTTCGCCGGTCAGGTCGTCCGGGCGGCCCACCACGGCCGCTTCGGCGACCAGATCGGTCTTGCCCACCAGGGCCGACTCGATCTCCATCGTGCCCATGCGGTGACCGGAGACGTTCAGCACGTCGTCAATGCGGCCGGTGATGCGGAAGTAGCCGCGATCGGCGCTGCGCACGGCGCCGTCGCCGGCCAGGTAGTAACCCTTGAGCTCCTCGGGGAAGTAGCTCTTCTTGAAGCGCTCCGGGTCACCCCAGATGGTGCGGATCATGGACGGCCAGGGCTTCTTGACCACCAGAATACCGCCCGACCCGTTGGGCACGTCATTGCCGGTCTCGTCAACGATGGCGGTGGTGATGCCCGGCAGCGGCAGCGTGCAGGAGCCTGGCACCAGCGGCGTGGCACCCGGCAGGGGCGTGATCATGTGGCCACCGGTCTCGGTCTGCCAGAAGGTGTCCACGATGGGGCAGCGCTCGCCGCCGACGTGCTTGTAGTACCACATCCAGGCCTCGGGGTTGATCGGCTCGCCCACCGAGCCCATCAGGCGCAGGCTGGTCAGGTCCCAGTTCTTGGGGTGCACTTTTTCGTCACCTTCAGCCGCCTTGATCAGCGAACGGATGGCCGTCGGTGCCGTGTAGAAGATGGTGCACTTGTGCTTCTCGATCATCTGCCAGAAGCGACCGGCATTGGGGTAGGTGGGCACGCCCTCGAACACGATCTGTGTCGCGCCAGCGGCCAACGGACCATAGGCCACATAGGTATGGCCGGTGATCCAGCCAATGTCTGCCGTGCACCAGAAGACATCGTTGTCCTTCAGGTCGAAGGTCCAGTTCATGGTCATGTTGGCCCACAGCAGATAGCCGCCGGTGCTGTGCTGCACGCCCTTGGGCTTGCCGGTGGAGCCGGAGGTGTAAAGCACGAACAACGGGTGCTCGGCTCCGACCATCTCGGCAGGGCAATCGGTGGACTGGCCGGCCATCACGTCCTGCATGTAGCTGTCGCGTCCGGCGACCATGTTGCAAGCGGTGGGCGTGCGCTGGAAGACGATCACATCCTTGATGGTCTCGCAACCCCCCATGGCGATGCCTTCATCCACAATCGACTTCAGCGGCAGCTCCTTGCCACCACGCAGCTGGTAGTTGGCGGTGATCACAGCCACGGCACCCGCGTCCTGGATGCGCTCCTGCAGCGCCTTGGCGGAAAAGCCACCGAAAACCACGCTGTGGGTGGCGCCGATACGGGCGCAGGCCTGCATGGCCACCACGCCTTCAATGGTCATGGGCATGTAGATGACCACGCGGTCACCCTTCTTCACCCCACGCGACTTCAGCGCGTTGGCAAACTGGGACACCTTGTTCAGCAGTTCGCGGTAGGTGACCTTGGTGACCTCGCCACCATCGGCTTCGAAAATGATCGCCGTCTTGTTCTCGACCGGGGTGCCCATGTGCCGGTCAAGGCAATTGAAGGAAGCATTGAGCTCGCCATCGTCAAACCACTTGAAGAATGGCGCGTTGGAGGTATCGAGCGTGCGTGTGAAGGGTTTGTGCCAGGTCAGAACCTCACGCGCCCGCTTGGCCCAGAAACCCTCAAAATCACTCTCGGCCTCGGCACAAAGCGCGTTGTAGGCATCCATACCGGAGATGCGGGCCGCTTTTCGGGTGGCTTCGGAGGGCTCGAAAACGCGGTTCTCGACAAGGGTCGACTGGATGGCGTTCGACGGTGCGGTCATGGGCAGGTCTCCTCTGGGGATGGTGGAAATCAACCACCGGAATGTGCGCAAAGGCTCTTACGAGCCACTTACATGGTAGACCCCAAAGCCAGGCCCAAGCTCCCTAAAATACTGGGTTTTGCGTCAACCGGCTCCTGCAACCGCCATGTCCGAGGCCCCCACCGCACTGCCACCGCTTCGCCAGCGCATCGGCCAATTCGTGGCCGGCCGGCGGGTCCAGCATCTCATCCTGACGCTGATCGTCATCAATGCCGTGATCCTGGGCCTGGAGACGTCTCCGACGGTCATGGCTCAGGCGGGTGACCTGCTGCGAAGCATCGACCGCGCGCTGCTCGCCGTGTTCGTGCTGGAGCTGGCACTGCGGCTGTATGCGCACCGCGGCGCGTTCTTCAAGGACCCCTGGAGCGTTTTCGACCTGATCGTGGTCGGCATTGCCCTCGTCCCCGCCAGTGGCCCGTTCGCTGTGCTGCGAGCCCTTCGGGTGCTTCGCGTTTTGCGGGTGCTGACCATTGTTCCCTCCATGCGGCGTGTGGTCGGGGCCCTGCTCTCGGCCATACCGGGGCTGTCTTCCATCGCCCTGGTGCTGCTGCTGGTGTTCTACGTTTTCGCTGTCATCGCCACCCACCTGTTCGGGCCGGCATTTCCTGAGTGGTTCGGCCATCTGGGGCGGTCGCTGTACACGCTGTTCCAGGTCATGACGCTGGAAAGCTGGTCCATGGGCATTTCGCGCCCGGTCATGGAGCAGGTCCCTTACGCCTGGGCCTTCTTCATCACTTTCATCCTGTTTGCGACCTTCACCATGCTTAACCTGTTCATCGCGATCATCGTGAACGCGATGCAGAGTTTCAGCGAGGCCGAGCACCAGTCGACGGTGGACACGGTCGAGCAGGTCGGACAGTCCATCGAGCACGAGATCCACGCCGAAGTGCAGTCCCTGCGCCATGAACTGGGCGAACTCAAGGCCCTGCTCAGGGAAGCCGGCCTGACCGC
>SBFU01000164.1 GCA_006227785.1 Burkholderiales bacterium | reverse complement strand
TGATCAAGGCCCAGCGCTACAAGCCGGTCAAGGCCTGAGCCTCGGCTCAGGTCGGGGCCGGGTACTGCACCTCCAGCAGCTCCAGCTCCTGGGCGCCCCCCGGCACCACCAACCGCACCACGTCGCCCACCCGCGCCTTGAGCAGCGCCCGGGCCACCGGCGAGACCCAGCTGATCTGCCCTTTGGCGTTGTCGGCCTCGTCGACCCCCAGAATGGTGACGCAGGTTTCCGCGCCGGTGACGTCGGCATAAGTGACCGTGGCCCCGAAGAAGACCTGATCGCCGCCATGGTGGACGGATGGGTCAACCACCTCGGCGATCTCCAGCCGGCGGGTCAGGAACCGGATGCGCCGGTCGATTTCGCGCAACCGCTTCTTGCCGTAGAGGTAGTCGCCGTTTTCCGAGCGGTCGCCGTTGCTGGCAGCCCAGTGCACGATCTCCACGATGCGGGGCCGCTCCTCGTCCATCAGGTGAAACAGCTCGGCCCGCAGGCGCTCGTAGCCGCCACGCGTGATGTAGTTCTTGCCGCCGGGTTCGGGCGCTGGCACCAGCGTGCCGCCGTCGTCCTCGTCGTCCTGATCGGTCTCTTTGGTGAAAGCCTTGCTCATGGCAGATGGCGGCGTCCCACGCGCCGCTCGACGTGATGATGGGCCACGGAACACACCAAGAAAAAAGCCTGCAGCTTGTGGCTGCAGGCTTTTCAGTGTGGCGCGGCTGGCAGGAATCGAACCCACGACCCCTTGGTTCGTAGCCAAGTACTCTATCCAGCTGAGCTACAGCCGCGAAGACACGCAGTATAGCACGAAAAATGGCGCCGAGGCTACTGGGCGGCAGCCGAACGAGCCCCTTCGCCCAGCGCCTCAGGCAACTCGCGGACGAGAAAATTCCAGACGGTGCGAATCCGCGCGCTGCTGCGGATTTCCCGGTGCACCACCAGCCACATCGGCAGGGGCGGAATCTTCAGCGCCGGCAACACCCGTACCAGTGTCGGACTGCGTCGGGCCAGGTAATCGGCCAGAAAGCCGATGCCGGCCCCCGCAAGCACCAGACCTTCGTGCGCCATCAGGTCGTCGGTGCGCAGGCCGAAATGATCGCTGCCAACCCGGTGCCCCATGGCCGCAAACCCCCGTGTGATGTCCTCCAGGCGGTCGTTGCCGATCACTTCATGGGCGAGCAGGTCTTCGACCACAAGGGGCAGCCCCCGACGCTGAAGGTAGTCCGGATGCGCATAGGCGCCGAGGGCCACCATCCCGACACGCCGCCCAAGCAGCGTGCCCTGCTCAGGCCGCACCATACGAACCGCCAGATCGGCCTCGCGCTGCAGCAGGTCGCTGACCTCATTGCTCACGACCAGCTCCACCTGGATGTCGGGATGGGCCTGGCGCATTCTGGCCAGCACGGCAGGCAACAGGGCACAGGCGACCGGCTGGCTGGCAGACAGGCGCACCGTTCCCCCGATCTGCTGCTGCGCGCCCGATGCCAACCGGGCCAGCTGGTTGGCACCAGCGGCCATTGCGCGCGCCGGCTCGGCCAGGCGCCATGCTTCCGCTGTCGGCATCAGGCCACGCCCCGTGCGCTCGAACAGGGTCAGCCCGAGTTGCGCCTCCAGTTCGGCGATGTGGCGCCCCACCGTCGGTTGATGCACGCCCAGCTCGCGCGCAGCCGCCAGGAGGCTTCCCTGCTCCAGAGCAGCCAGAAAGGACCGGATCAACGACCAGTTGAAAGACTGGGTGTGCATAAATGCATGTCTGTTGTGTTGATTTCTGCAATTGTCGATGAACATGCGGGCTTCCACAATGGCACGCATCAGTCCACCACAGGAGTTCAACATGCAAAGACGAAGCTTTCTTCGAGTGGCCGGCGGCGGTGCCATCGTCGCCGCCACCGCACCCCTGGCCGCCTGCAGCAGCGACCTGCCCGACGCAGCCATCGCCGCGTGGCGCGGACCGGGTGACGAGCCCGACCTGCGGCGCTGGGTGTTGGCCCATGCCATCCTCGCGCCCCATTCCCACAACCTCCAGAGCTGGCTGGTGGACCTGTCGGTGCCAGGGCAGATCACCCTGTTCATCGACCGCACCCGGTTGCTGCCCGAAACCGACCCCTACTCACGGCAGATGATGATGAGCCAGGGCACCTTCCTGGAGCTGCTCGACATGGCCGCCCGGCAGCGGGGCCACCGCGCCGACATCACGCTCTTTCCGCAAGGCAGCTTCGGTCCCCGTGAGGTGGACGACCGCCCCACCGCGCTCATCCGCCTGGCGCCCGACGGCCAGGTTCAGCCCGACCCACTGTTCGCCCAGGTCTTTCGCCGCAGGACCAACCGCGGTGCGTACCAGTCCAGCCCTCCCGGGCCGGCAGCGGTTCAGGCCGTGCTGGCCGCTTCGTCGGCCTACCCGTTCCGGGTGGGCGTCAGCACCAGCGAACAGCCCGAAAGCATGGCGCGGCAGCGCGAAATCGCCAAGGAGGCATGGCGCATCGAGCTCACCACGCCGCGCACGGTGCTGGAGTCGTTCAAGGTCTTGCGCATCGGCCCCCGGGAGATCGCCGAGCACCGGGATGGCATCTCGCTCAACGATCCGATGGTGCGCATCATCCACACGCTCGGGCTGTTCGACCGCAACGTGGCGCCCGGTCCGGACGACATGGCCACCACCGGCCAGATCAAGGAGTTCAACGCGCACATCGACGGCACACCGGCCTTCTACTGGCTGATCTCGGAGGGCAATGAGCGGACCACACAGATCAACGCCGGCAGGGCCTGGGTGCGGGCCCAGCTGGCAGCAACCGCCCAGGGCCTGTCCATGCAGCCGATTTCGCAGGCCTTGCAGGAGTTTCCCGAGGTGCAGACGCCGTACCGTGAGATCCACAACCTGTTGGAGGCGCCAGCACCGCGATTCACGGTGCAGATGTGGGCACGGCTGGGTCAAGGCGCAGACGTGTCCCCCGCTCCCCGGCGCGGGTTGGACGCGCACATTCTCAGGGCGTAGTGGGCTTCGAATCCCCCGGCATAAAAACCATTTTGTGCATAAAATGGAAGGATGGAAAATACATTTGCTGCCGAGGCGCTCGAACCCGCTGTCAGTCTGGTTGGCCTGTGTGGCAGTTTGCGCAGTGGCTCGCTCAATCGAGCGGCTCTGAATGCGGCCATCGCCGTCCTGCCTCCCAAGGTCTCCCTGAAGGTCCTTGAATTTCGCGACACGCCCGTTTTTGATGCCGATGAGCAGGCGCGCGGGGTGCCTGCCTGTGTGATGGCCATGGGTGACGCCATTCGTGCAGCCGATGGCGTGGTGATTGCGAGCCCGGAGTACAACTTCAGCATCCCCGGGGGACTGAAAAACCTGATCGACTGGCTGTCCCGCCTGCCCGACCAACCGTTCAAGAACAAACCCGTGGCCATCATGGGTGCGGCCGCCGGTCCACTGGGTACCGCGCGCATGCAATACGAACTGCGGCGCGTGCTGCATTGCCTGGAAGCACAGGTGCTGCTGAAGCCAGAGATATTCATCGGACAGGCAGCGAGCAAGTTCGACTCGACAGGCGTGCTGACCGATGAACCCACCCGACAATTCCTGAGACAGCAGATGGCGGCGTTTCTTGCACAGATTCAGCCGTCACCGTGATTCGAAGCAGTTCCTAAAAACGCACGTTCCTCCGATGTCGCAACTTTTGGAGCCCCCGAATGGCTGAGACCCCTCTGGTGGATCAGGCCTTTGCGCGCATGCGCAGAGACGTTCTGATTGGCAACTTCGCCGCTGGCACCAAGCTGAAGGTGGACGAACTGCAGAAGGCCTATGGCGTGTCCAGCAGCCCGCTTCGCGAAGCCTTGAGTCGCCTGGCGCAGGAGGGCCTCGTCCGCGCAGATGAACGACGGGGCTTTCGCGTGGCGCCACTGTCCGCCACGGACTTGGTCGATATCACGCGCATGCGGATCATGCTTGACGTTCCGGCTCTGAAAGACGCCATACGGGAGGGCAAGGACGACTGGGAAGCGAACATCGTGGCGGCGTTTCACCGGCTCGAGAAGATCGAGTCCCGCCTCAGCGATGGGCCCGTCGTGCTGGACGAGGAATGGAGTGCGCTCCACCGTGGTTTTCACATGTCCCTGATCGCCGCTTGCCCGTCCCAGCGACAGCTGGCCTGGAGCGCGAGCCTGTTCGACCAGGCCGAACGGTATCGCCGGTTCTCGGCCCGTTATCGCAAGACGCTCAAGCGCAAGTCGGCCGAACACCGACGCATCATGGAAGCCACACTCCAACGAGACTCGACCACCGCCTGCACGCTGCTGAAGGAGCACATTCAGAGCACGCTGCAGAACGTCGAGGCGATCCTCCAATCCCAGGCATCGGATTGAGGTGCCCCGTCCAACGGGGCACCGACCGGTTTATCGCTGCCCGTCGTGCACCGAAACCTGCTCCTTGGTCAGCCCGCCCAGCCGCGCGTGCACCCGCTGCCCGGTGCCCATGACCAGCGCAAACAGGATCTCGTCCGGGCGCGGGCCGTCCTGCAAACCCACCTCCATGGTGTTGAAGTGGCTGCGCACGTAGGCCGCGTGGATGTGGTGCAAGGGCACCATCAGACGGTAGCCGGCGCTGGCCACGGCCTTGGCTGAAGGCACGATGGCCTTGGGTTCACCCAGCACCTGACGCATGGCCCAACCGCCGGCTTCGTGCCAGACCGCGCCATGCTCCAGCTCCCCGTTGATGCCCACGATGGCCGCCTTGCCATAGGTTTCCACGCCCTCGCGACCAAGCGCTTGCACGAGCTCGGTGGCCAGTTCGGTACCCAGGCTTCG
>SBFU01000402.1 GCA_006227785.1 Burkholderiales bacterium | reverse complement strand
CAGGCAGTAGGCGTGCTCGTTGCACATCATGGACACATAGTCCAGCCGGTCCATGTAGGGCAGCGACTGGATGAAGGTCTTGTGCTCGGCCAGCTTCTCGGTGGCACGGTGCAGCAGCCCGATGTGCGGATCGGCGCGTTGCACGACCTCGCCGTCCAGCTCCAGCACCAGGCGCAACACGCCGTGGGCCGCCGGGTGCTGCGGACCGAAGTTCAGGGTGTAGTTCTTGATTTCAGCCATGTGGATGTCCGCCTCGGGCGCGCGCCCTCAGTGCAGCCCTCCGTAGTTGTCTTCGCGGATCACCCGCGGCGTGATCTCGCGCGGCTCGATGCTCACCGGCTCGTAGACCACGCGCTGGCGCTCGGCGTCGTAGCGCATTTCGACGTGGCCGGAGAGGGGGAAATCCTTGCGGAAGGGGTGGCCGATGAAGCCATAGTCGGTCAGGATGCGCCTCAGGTCTTCGTGGCCATCGAACACGATGCCGTAGAGGTCGAAGGCCTCGCGCTCGTACCAGTTGGCGCTGTTCCAGAGGCCATTGACCGAGGGCAGCACCGGGAAGTCATCGTCCGGGCAGAACACCCGCACGCGCACACGCTGGTTCAGCGAGACCGACAGCAGGTGGCTGACGGCCGCAAAGCGCAGGCCATCCCAGCGTCCGTCACCGTAGGTGGAGTAGTCCATGCCGCACAGGTCGACCAGTTGCTCGAAACGGGCCTCGGGCGCGTCGCGCAGGGTCTGCATCACCTCCAGGTAGCGGTCGGCAGACACGGTGACCGTGACCTCGTCGCGCTCCAGGGCGACCGAGCGGGCGCGATCGCCCAGCAGCGCGGTCAGGGTCTGCTGCAGGTCCTGCGGGCGCGTGGCATACGTGATGGCGGCGTCACTCATGATCCGACTTCCTGATGGGTGGGGCGCTGGACGGGCGCTCAGGCCCGGGCGATGGTGTTGGTGCGACGGATCTTCTGCTGCAGCTGCATGATCCCGTACAGCAGGGCCTCTGCGGTGGGCGGACAGCCCGGCACGTAGACGTCGACCGGCACGATGCGGTCGCAACCGCGCACCACGGAGTAGCTGTAGTGGTAGTAGCCGCCGCCGTTGGCACAGGAACCCATGGACAGCACCCAGCGCGGCTCGGCCATCTGGTCGTAGACCTTGCGCAATGCCGGCGCCATCTTGTTGCACAGGGTGCCAGCCACGATCATCAGATCGGACTGGCGCGGGCTGGCACGGAACACCTCGGCACCGAAACGCGCGAGATCGTAACGGGCGGTGGCTGCGTGCATCATTTCGACCGCACAACAGGCCAGGCCAAACGTCATCGGCCACAGCGACCCGGTCTTGGCCCAGTTCACCACCGAGTCATAGCTCGTGGTGACGAACCCTTCCTTGAACACACCTTCAATCATGAACTGCTCCGGTACGCCATGCGGTGGCGCCTGCCGTCATTCCCAGTCGAGCGCACCCTTTTTCCACTCGTAGACAAAGCCCACGGTGAGGATGGCCAGGAAGACCACGCCCGCGACAAAACCGGTCATGCCGATGTCGGAGAAGGCGACGGCCCAGGGAATCAGGAAGGCGATTTCGAGGTCGAACAGGATGAAGAGGATGGCCACCAGGTAGTAGCGCACATCGAACTTCATGCGGGCGTCTTCAAAGGCCTCGAAGCCGCATTCGTAAGGGGAGTTCTTTTCCGCGTCTGGGCGGTTGGGCCCGAGGATGTACCCCAGTACCTGAGGGATGATCCCGACGGCAATGCCCACCAGAATGAACAAAAGCACGGGGAGGTACTGGTCCAGGCTCATCATGGGCATTGTTCCGCTGGCATGGCGCAGGCCATGCTGGTCCTTTGTCTGGTGCCGACGGCGAGACTCGAACTCGCACAGCTTTCGCCACTACCCCCTCAAGATAGCGTGTCTACCAATTTCACCACGTCGGCTGGGTTGTGTTGCCTCGTCCACCGGCTTTCGGTGAGCATCCCGGACAACCCTAAGAGTTTACCCTGAAAAGCCCCCTCTTTCGGGGGAAATCATGGGATTTTCCGAATGACAAGGTCGGGTTGTTGCATCGCAGCACCCAACCCTGTCGGGCCCGCGCCCCCGGGCCCCGGGCAGGCTTACTGGCCGGGAATCTGCGACGCGCCGGCAGGCGCCGGCTGGGCAGCACCCTGCGCTGGTGCAGGCGCCGCAGCGGGCGCCGGCGTGGTCGCGGTATCGGGGATCTGGGAGGCCGGCGAAGCCGGTGCCGCCGGCACGGCGCCTTCAAGCACGCTGCCGGAGCTCGGCGCTTCACGCAGATTGCCGAAATACGCCAGACCCAGGGTGGAGGCCAGGAACACGGCCGCCAGCACGCCGGTGGTGCGCGACAGGAAGTTGGCACCGCCGCTGGCGCCGAACAGGCTGGCCGAGCCCGCACCACCGCCACCGAAGGCGGCGCCGGCGTCGGCACCCTTGCCGTGCTGCATCAGGATCAGGCCGATCATGCCGAGGGCGGACAGCATCTGCACCGCCAGGAGAAGGGTCAGAAAGAAATTCATGGAAGTCGGACTCCAGGTTGGGGTTGGGGTTCAGCGCTCAGGCGCAGGCCGCAATGATCTGCAGGAAGTCGGGCGCCTTCAGCGAAGCGCCGCCGATCAGGCCGCCGTCGATGTCGGGCTGCGCCAGCAGGCTGGCGGCATTGGCCGCGTTCATGCTGCCCCCGTAAAGGATGTGGACGCGTTTGGGGTTGGTGGTGGCCGCCGCGAGCTGGGCGCGCAGCACGGCGTGCACCTGCTGGGCCTGTTCCGGCGTGGCGGTCTTGCCGGTGCCGATGGCCCACACGGGCTCGTAGGCCACCACGATCTCGCTGATGCAGTGGCCCACCGTGTGGATGACAGCCGCCAGCTGGCGCTTGACGACCTGCTCGGTCTCGCCGGCTTCACGCTGCTGCAAGGTCTCGCCCACACAGACGATGGGCGTGACGCCCAGCGCCAGGGCACGCTGCGCTTTGGCGGCGACGAGCTCATCGGTCTCACCGTGGTACTGGCGGCGTTCGCTGTGGCCGACGATGGCATAGCGGCAACCGAAGTCGCGCAACATGGCGGCACTGACCTCGCCGGTGTAGGCGCCCTGCTCGTGCGCCGAGACGTCCTGCGAGCCCCAGTCGATGGGGCTGCCCTTGAGCAGGGCCTGCAGCTGGGCAAGGTAGGGAGCGGGCGCACACAGCGCGATGCCACAGGCGGGCGAGGCCAGGCCTTCGAGCATGGCCTTGACCAGGGATTCATTGGCGGCCAGGCCACCGTTCATCTTCCAGTTGCCGGCGATCAGTTTGCGGGTCATGACAGTGTTCCGGTGATGTTCAGGACCAGGTCAGCACGATCTTGCCGATGTGCTGGTTGGTCTCCATCAGGGCATGGGCGTCTGCGGCGCGGGCGGCCTCGAAGGTGCTGTGGATCACGGGCTTGATGCGCCCCTGTGCCAGCAGCGGCCAGACCTTCTCGCGCAGCGAACGTGCAATGGCAGCCTTGAAGGCCACCGGGCGCGGACGCAGGGTAGAGCCGGTGATGTGCAGGCGGCGGCGCAGCACCAGGCCGGCATTGAAGCCCGCGTTGACGCCACCTTGCACCGCGATGATGACCAGACGGCCATCTTCGGCCAGGCACTCGACCTCGCGCGCCACATAGTCGCCGGCCACCATGTCGAGAACGACATCCACGCCCCGGCCACCCGTCAGCTCCCGCGCCACGGCTGAGAAGTCCTGGCTGCGGTAGTTGATGGCGTGGTCGGCCCCCAGCTGCAGGCAGGCGACACACTTGTCGTCGCTGCCGGCGGTGGCGATGACCGTGGCACCGAAGGCCTTGGCCATCTGGATGGCGGTGACGCCGATGCCGCTGGTGCCGCCCTGGATCAACAGGGATTCACCCGGCTGCAGGCGGCCCCGGTCGAACACGTTGCTCCAGACGGTGAAAAAGGTCTCGGGCAGCGAAGCGGCCTGCACGTCGTCGAAGCCCGCAGGCACCGGCAGGCATTGCCCTGCGGGCGCCACGCACCAGCTGGCGTAACCGCCGCCGGCCACCAGGGCACACACGCGGTCACCGACCGCCAGGCCGGCTTCGGCCATGGCCGCGGCGTCACCGGATTCGATGACGCCAGCGACCTCCAGGCCCGGCAGGTCGGATGCCCCGGGCGGCGGCGGGTAGGCACCGCTGCGCTGCAGCACGTCAGGCCGGTTGACGCCGGAGGCCGCCACGCGGATGAGCACCTCGCCGGCGCCGGCCACGGGGACCGGGCGCTGCGTCAGGCGCAACACCTCCGGACCGCCGAAGCTGCCGATCTCGACTGCGGACATCTGCGACATGGCCTTGCCCGGGTGCTTATTGCTGTTGCTGCTGCTGTTGCTGCTGGGCTTCAGCGGCGTTGCCGCTGTTGCGGTCGAGCAGTGCCTTCATGGACAGCTTGACGCGGCCCTTTTCGTCGGTCTCGAGCACCTTGACCTTCACGATCTGGCCTTCCTTGAGGTAGTCGGTGACCTTCTCGACGCGCTCGTGGGCGATCTGGCTGATGTGCAGCAGGCCGTCCTTGCCGGGCAGCAGGTTGACCAGGGCGCCGAAGTCGAGGATCTTGGTGATCGGGCCTTCGTAGACCTTGCCCACTTCCACTTCGGCGGTGATCTCGGTGATGCGCTTCTTGGCCAGTTCGGCCTTCTCGCCATCGGTCGAGGCGATGGTGATGGTGCCGTCTTCGGCGATGTCGATCTGGGTACCGGTTTCTTCGGTCAGCGCACGGATGGTGGCGCCGCCCTTGCCGATCACGTCGCG
>SBFU01000288.1 GCA_006227785.1 Burkholderiales bacterium | reverse complement strand
GGAACAGTTCCAGGTGCTGGTCAAGGTTGGTGCGAAACAGTGAGGACATGCGGCGCTAGTTTGCCTGAATGCCCCCGAGGATACTCATGTAACCACACGCAGCCCGCGCGCATGAGTGTTGCGCAGGGACCGCGCCAGGTGCTGGCGCTTGCCTTCCTATGCAACGCACATCCGACTGTTGGAAGGTCGCCCTAACCCCCTGCCTCCTTGGCGGAGAGTCCAAACGAGATCAATTTCACTTTGACAAGACCACTGCTGGGCCAGCACCTGCCGGCGTGGGGAGCGTTGAGTAACTTGCCAGGCTGGATTCCGCCGCCCTTCCCCGATCAGAAACGACAACGCCACCCTGAGGTGGCGCAACCATTTGTCGTACTGGAGGAATTTGGTGGGCGGTGCAGGGTTCGAACCTGCGACCCCTGCCGTGTGAAGGCAGTGCTCTACCACTGAGCTAACCGCCCGGAAAACGGCGCTGCCATCGAGGCTGAGCCGTTCTCTCGGAAGCCTCAAATTATAGCCTGCTTTGGGGGGTGATTCGCGCGGTCGAAGATTTTTTTGACATCAGGCCGGCGCACGCCAGACCAGCCGACCCTTGCTGGCCTTGTCGATATCGGCCAGCACCGATTCATGGGCCTGGACTTCATTCGCGTTGGCCAGCAGCACGGGCAGCTCGAAGCGGCTGAGGTCGACCACCAGCGCTTCACCGTCCTGCCCTTCGACCACGTCCATGTCCATGATGAGCGCATCCTGGCCACGCGTCATGTTGATGTAGACATCGGCCAGCAACTCGGCATCGAGCAGCGCCCCGTGCAGGGTGCGACCCGAGTTGTCGACACCCAGGCGGTCACACAAGGCATCCAGGCCGTTGCGCTTGCCGGGAAACAGCTCCTTGGCCATCACCAGGCTGTCGATCACGCCCGACACCACGTTGGTGATGGGGGGGCGCCCCAGCAACTGCAGCTCCTTGTTCAGGAAGGCCAGGTCAAACGGAGCGTTGTGGATGATCAGCTCGGCCCCGTCCAGATAGGCCAGCAGTTCATCGGCGATCTCGGCAAACTTGGGTTTGTCGCGCAGGAATTCGTTGCTGATGCCATGCACCTTGAGCGCGTCCTCATGGCTGTCGCGCTCGGGGTTGACGTAATGGTGCAGGTTCTGCCCGGTGAGCTTGCGATGAAGCAACTCGACACAGCCGATCTCGATGATGCGATCACCGTTTTCGGCCGACAGACCGGTGGTCTCGGTGTCCAGAACGATCTGGCGCATACGGGTTCCTGGTGCTTGGGCCCGACAAGGGCGTGGTTCAGTGGTTCTCGCGCGCGTGGTTGATCGTGTAGCGCGGAATTTCGATGGTGATGTCTCGCTGTGCCAGGATGGCCTGGCACGACAGGCGCGACTGGGGCTCCAGCCCCCAGGCCCGGTCCAGCAGGTCCTCTTCGGTCTCGTCCAGTTCGCCCAGGCTGTCAAATCCGTCCCGCACAATCACATGGCAGGTGGTGCAGGCACAGCTCATGTCACAGGCATGCTCGATGGCCACGCCGTTCTCCAGCAGGGCCTCGCAGACAGAGGTACCGGCAGGCGCCTTGATTTCCGTACCTTGCGGGCAGTACTCCGGATGGGGAAGGATCTTGATCGTGGGCATGTAGGTCAGACTTCTTCGAGCTTTCGGCCGGCCAGCGCCTGCTGGATGCCTCGGTTCATGCGCTGGGCCGCAAACGCTTCGGTGCCTTTGGCCAGGGCCTGAGTGGCGGCTTCAATGGCGGCAGCATCATCCTCCCCGATCGTGGCTTCCAAGGCACGTATCAGGGAGTCCATGTCGGCACGCGCCTGGACCGACAGCAGGTCACCATCGGCCTGCAGGGCGCTGCGGGTGGCCAGGACCATGCGCTGGGCATCGACCCGGGCCTCGACCAGGGCGCGAGCCTGCATGTCCTGCTGGGCCGTGGAGAAGCTGTCCTGAAGCATGGCGGCAATCTGTTCGTCGGACAGGCCATACGCGGGTTTGACATCGATATGGGCCTCGACGCCCGAGTTCTGCTCGCGCGCGCTGACCGCCAGCAAGCCGTCGGCGTCGACCGTGAAGGTCACGCGGATACGCGCGGCGCCTGCGGCCATGGGCGGGATGCCCCGGAGCGTGAAGCGGGCCAGGCTGCGGCAGTCTGCCACGAGGTCGCGTTCGCCCTGCACCACATGCAGTGCCAGGGCCGTCTGGCCATCCTGGTAGGTGGTGAAGTCCTGGGCCCGGGCCGTGGGGATGGTGCTGTTGCGCGGCACGATGCGTTCGACCAGACCGCCCATGGTCTCGATGCCGAGCGACAGCGGGATCACATCCAGCAGCAGAAGATCGCCGTCCTTGCTGTTGCCGGCCAGGGCATTGGCCTGGATGGCCGCGCCCAGTGCGACCACTTCGTCGGGATTGAGATTGGTGAGTGGCTCCTGGCCAAAGAACTCGGCGACGGCTTGGCGGACCACCGGCATGCGGGTGGAACCGCCCACCATCACCACACCCTGGACCTCGTCCTTGCCCACCCCGGCATCGCGCAGGACCTTGCGCACCGCGGACATGGTGCGCGCCGTCAGGCTGGCCGAGCAGAGCTCGAAATCTTCACGCCGCACAGACTGTTCGATTGGCTGGCCATTCACTTCGGTGCGGAAGCTCACCGTGTCCTGCGAGGTCAGCAACTCCTTCACGCGCCGAGCCTCCCGGTGCAGCGCGGCACGTTCTGCGGCGTCCTGCACCGGACCCAGTCCGGCCTGCTCCAGCACCCACATCGCCAGGGCCTGGTCGTAGTCGTCACCGCCCAGGGCCGAATCTCCGCCGGTTGCCATGACCTCGAAAACGCCACGGGTCATGCGCAGGATGGAAATGTCAAAGGTGCCACCGCCCAGGTCATAAATGGCATAAACCCCTTCGCTGCCCTGGTCCAGGCCGTAGGCGATGGCTGCCGCCGTGGGCTCATTGATCAGCCGCAAGACGTTGATGCCAGCCAACTGGGCTGCATCCTTGGTCGCCTGGCGCTGGGCGTCGTCAAAGTAGGCCGGAACCGTGATCACCGCGCCGTGCAGCTCGTCGTCAAAGCTGTCTTCGGCTCGGAAACGGAGGGTGGCCAGGATCTCGGCGCTCACCTCCATGGGCGTCTTGCGTCCCGCTACCGTTTCCACCACGGCCATGCCCTGGTCATCGACCACGGTATACGAGAGCTTGTCGACGTCGGTGACCTGGTCACGACGACGACCCATCAGGCGTTTGGCTGAACTGATGGTGTTGGCCGGGTCTCCCACCTGCGAAGCAAGAGCATCAAAACCGATCTGTCGCCCGCTGCCCCCCTGTTTCTGATCAAGGTAGCGGACCACGCTGGGCAGAATGGTCCGCCCCTGAAGATCAGGCAGGCATTCGGGGACGCCGTGCCGAACAGCGGCCACCAGCGAATGGGTGGTGCCCAGGTCAATGCCCACGGCCACCTTCCGCTGGTGCGGGTCAAGGGATTGGCCGGGTTCGGATATCTGCAGGAGCGCCATGAATGAGATCGGTCAAGCGGTGGGACAACCGCCTATTGTCCCAGCTGTTCAAGGCGGTCATCGACGTCTTTGCCGAAGCGCTCAACAAACATGAGGGCTCTGACCTGCGCGGCCGTGCCCACCCAGTCCTGCTTTTCATCGGCCAGCAGCTGCAGCTCGGCCAGCATGCGACGGCGCGCACCGACGACCTCGTCGGCCAGGTCTTCGACTTCGCGGGCTGTGGAAGCGGATTCCAGCGCTTCCCGCCACTCCATCTGTTGCATCAGGAAGGCGGCCGGCATGGCCGTGTTGTTCTCGGCCTGGATGGGGGCACCGTGCAGTTCGCACAGGTAGGCCGCCCGCTGCAGCGGGTCCTTCAGACGTTGATAGGCTTCATTGATGCGCACCGACCATTGCATCGCTCGGCGCTGGGTCTGCGCATCGGCGGCGGCGTGACGATCCGGGTGCACCTCGCGCTGCAAGGTCTTCCAGCGCTCGTCGAGTCGCTGGCGGTCGAGCGCATAGGCCAATGGAAACTCGAACAGCTCGAAGTCGTTGGATTGAAGGTTCATCGACCGGATCAGACCCGGAAACTCTCGCCGCATCCGCAGCGGTCGCGTTCATTCGGGTTGTGGAACTTGAAGCCTTCATTGAGGCCCTCACGCACGAAGTCGAGCTCGGTGCCGTCGATGTAGGCCATGCTTTTGGGGTCGACCAGCACCTTGACACCGTTTTGCTCGAACACCACGTCCTCCGGCGCAATCTCGTCGGCGTATTCCAGCTTGTAGGCAAGGCCGGAGCAGCCGGTGGTCTTGACGCCCAGACGAACGCCCACGCCCTTGCCGCGTTTGGCCAGGTAACGGGTAACGTGCCGCGCTGCGGCTTCGGAAATCGTGACTGACATGGTATTCAATCGATGGAGCGCGTCACCTAGGGACGACGCAGGCCTCCATCAGTTCGTGTGCTTCTTGCGGTAATCGTCAACGGCCGCCTTGATGGCGTCCTCGGCGAGGATGGAGCAGTGGATCTTGACCGGCGGCAAGGCCAGCTCTTCGGCGATCTCGCTGTTCTTCAAGGCCGCGGCCTCATCCAGTGTCTTGCCCTTGACCCATTCGGTGACCAGCGAGCTCGATGCGATGGCCGAACCACAGCCGTAGGTCTTGAAGCGAGCATCCTCGATGACACCGGTCTGGGGGTTCACCTTGATCTGCAGCTTCATCACGTCGCCGCAGGCGGGCGCACCGACCATACCGGTGCCGACGGATTCGTCGCCCTTGTCGAAGGAGCCGACATTGCGGGGATTTTCGTAGTGGTCGAGTAC
>SBFU01000395.1 GCA_006227785.1 Burkholderiales bacterium | reverse complement strand
GTGCCATGGACCAGCTTGAACTCCTGGAACACCGTCTCGATGGTCTCCAGATAGTAGTCGGCGTCCATGTCAAGCACCGCGTTGTACTCATCGTAGAACTTGCGGTGGCTCTCGGCGCTGGACATGTCGCCCTTGATCAGGTCCTGGAAGTAATCGTAGTGGCTGGTCGCGTGCCGGTCCGGATTCATCGCAATGAAGCCAGCGTGCTGCAGGAAGCCCGGATACACCCGCCGACCGGCGCCGGGGAAGTTGTGGGGCACGCGGTAGATGACGTTGTTTTCGAACCAGCTGTGGCTGCGCTGGACGGCGAGATCGTTGACCGCTGTCGGCGAGCGCCGCGCATCGATCGGCCCCCCCATCATGGTCATGGACAACGGGGTGGTTTCGCCACGCGAGGCCATCAGGGAGACGGCAGCCAGCACAGGCACGGTCGGCTGACAGACGCTCATGACGTGGCAGTTGCCATAGGTCTGCTGCAGGTAGCGGATGAAGTCCTGCACGTAGTTCACGTAATCGTCCAGGTGGAACTCGCCCTCCGAGAGCGGCACCAGGCGCGCGTTCTTCCAATCGGTGATGTAGACCTTGTGGTCACTGAGCATGGTGCGCACCGTATCGCGCAGCAGGGTGGCGTAGTGACCGGACAGCGGTGCCACGATCAGCACCACCGGGTGGGCTTTGAGCTTGGTCAGGGTGGCACTGTCATCCGTGAAGCGCTTGAAACGCCGCAGCTCGCAAAACGGCTTGTCGATCTCGACCCGTTCGAAGATGGCCACGTCCACGTCATCGACCTGGACCGTGCGGATGCCGAATTCCGGCTTTTCGTAGTCTTTGCCCAGGCGGTGGATCAGGTCGTAGGCCGCCGATATGCGCTGGGCCAGCGGCGCCTGTGCAAAGGGCAGGCTCGCGTTGCTGTAGAGCTTGGCAGCCACTTCGGCCAGGTCGGCGAACGGCTCCATGATGGAGCGCTGGGTTTCGTAAATCTGGTAGAGCATAGGGAACCGGCTGATTATGTTGCAGTGCAGCATAATCTTATCAGGAAGGGGGGCGCTGCGCTCGGGTGAAAACACCTAATATTTCGAGGCAGTTGTCACCTTGGTGAAAGATTGCCCATGTCTGTTGTTGCCCTGTCATCGGGCCAATGACGCACCACACCACCCACAGGCCAGAATCCGTGACCCATCCGACACCTGCCACTGAACGCCAGCCCGTCCTGTTCATCGGCCATGGAAGCCCGATGAATGCCATCGAAGACAACCCGTTTCGGCGTGCCTGGTCCGCCCTGGGGGACGAATTGCTGTCTGAACCCGAAGGGCGGCCCCGGGCCATCTTGTGCATCTCGGCCCACTGGATGACCAGAGGGTGGTGGCTGACAGGCATGGCTTCGCCAAGGACCATCCACGACTTTGGCGGTTTCCCCCAGGCCTTGTTTGACGTTCAATATCCTGCCCCCGGTGAACCCGGGCTGGCCCGCACACTGGCGTCCGCCCTGGTCCAGCCCTCGGATGGACAAGCCCTGGGGCTGGATGAGGGGCAATGGGGGCTGGATCACGGCGCGTGGTCGGTTCTTCTGCCCATGTTTCCCAGGGCGGACATCCCCACCATACAGATGAGCATCGACGTGGCTCGACCCATGGAGGAACATCTGGCCCTGGGTCGCCAGCTGGCAGCGCTGCGGACGCAAGGCATCCTGATTGTCGCCAGCGGCAACACGGTCCACAACCTGCGTGCCATGCACTGGGAGGCCGCGGCCGACCAGGCCTACGACTGGGCGGCGGGCTTCGATGCACAGGTGGCCGACCTGATCACGCGCCACGATATCAACGGGCTGGCCCAATTGCCGGCGTCATCGGTCTTTGCCCGCATGGCCCACCCGAGCTGGGAGCATTACATGCCCCTGCTGTACGCGGCGGGCGCGGCCAGCGAATCGGCCTACGCGACTTTCTTCAACGAAGCCTTCCAGGGGGCTTCGGTGGCCATGCGATCGGTGGTCTGGCGCTGAGTCGCCTGCCAGGAGCCGGCCAGCCTGTTGTGCTGGCCGTGGTGGGTCAGACCACCTTGGCAATGGACTGGCAGACGTGGTCGATGTTCCTGCTGTTGAGCGCAGCAACACACATCCGGCCGGTGTCGGTGCCATAGACACCGAATTCGGTGCGCAGGCGCACCATCTGGTCCTTGCTCAGCCCGGAATAGCTGAACATGCCGATCTGCTGCGTGATGAAGCCCATGTCCTGCTGGACGCCAGCGGCCTTCAGGCCGTCGACCAGCTTCTGGCGCATGGCTTTGATGCGCACGCGCATCTCACCCAGCTCCTGTTCCCACAGTGCGCGCAGTTCGGGGTTGTTCAGGACGGCAGCCACCACCGCCCCACCGTGGGTGGGCGGGTTGGAGTAGTTGGTGCGGATGACGATCTTCAGCTGGGACAGGACACGCGAAGCCTCCTCCTTGTTGTCGCACAGCACCGACAACGCGCCCACACGCTCGCCATAGAGGCTGAAACTCTTGGAGAAACTGGTCGACACGAAGAAGGTCAGGCCGGCAGCCACGAACTTCTGGATCACGGCGCCGTCCTCGGCAATGCCGTGACCAAAGCCCTGGTAGGCCATGTCAAGAAACGCCGTCAGGCCCTTGGCCTTGACCACGGCCACCACCTGGTCCCACTGCTCGGGGGTGATGTCGTAACCGGTCGGGTTGTGGCAGCAGGCGTGCAGGACCACGATGGTGCCCGCGGCAGCGGCATTCAGGCTGGCCAGCATCCCGTCAAAGTTGACGCCGCGACGGGCTGCGTCGTAGTAGGCGTAGGTGTCCACCACGAAACCGGCGTTCTGGAACAGCGCGCGGTGGTTCTCCCAGCTGGGATCGGAGATCAGGACCTTGGCATTCGGGCTGACCCGCTTGAGGAAGTCGGCACCGATCTTCAGCCCGCCAGTGCCCCCGATGGCCTGCACGGTGGCCACACGGCCGCTTTGCACGGGCTCACTGTCAGCACCGAAGACCAGACCCTTGACCGCGTTGTCATAGGCCGCAATGCCGTCAATGGGCAGATAACCCCGGGCGCTCGGCTTTTCCATCATGGCCTTCTCGGCCGCCTGCACACATTGCAGCAGCGGCAGCTTGCCGTTGTCATCGAAGTACACGCCAACCCCCAGGTTGACCTTGTTTGGGTTGGTGTCGGCGGCAAACTGTTCGTTCAGACCCAGAATCGGGTCACGGGGGGCCATTTCAACGGCGGAAAAAAGGGACATGATGGGACGGGGGCAGGTTGGACAAACGCACCATTTTAGGCCACGACCGTCCTGCAGGCGCGACAATCGTTGCCATTGAACGGGTCCTCCGACCCGAAGGAGTGTCAGGCGGTGGAGCAGGTGGATGTGGTGGTGGTCGGAGCGGGCGTGGTCGGTCTGGCGGTGGCCCGTTCGTTGGCCCTGGCGGGACGCGAAGTGCTGGTGCTGGAGCGCGAGGCGCAGATCGGCAGCGGGACCAGCTCGCGCAACAGCGAAGTGATTCATGCCGGTATCTACTACCCGCCTGGGTCATTGAAGGCCAAGCACTGTGTCCGTGGTCGGCAGTGGCTCTACCCGTATCTGAGTGACCGGGGTGTTGCCCACCGGCAGACCGGCAAGCTCATTGTGGCCACCACGCCCCAACAGATGGCCGGCCTGCCGGATATCGTGCGACGCGCGGCCATCAATGGCGTGCCCGATCTTCGTTTGATCGACAGGGCCGAGGCGCAGGAACTTGAGCCCGCCCTGGAGTGCCTCGGAGCCGTGTTGTCGCCGTCGACCGGCATATTGGACAGCCACGGTCTGATGCTGGCCCTGCAGGGCGATCTTGAGCATGCGGGTGGCACGGTCGCCTGCCGCAGCGAAGTCGGTCGTCTGCGTGCGCTTGGTGACGCCATCGAGGTGCACATGCTCGATGGCATGGTCCTGCGTGCCCGTGGCGTGGTCAATTCGGCCGGCCTGCATGCATGTGCCCTTGGGGCGGCCACCGAGGGCCTGGCGCGGCAGCTGGTGCCCGGAGCGCGCTATGCCAAAGGCAACTACTTCACGCTCAGCGGTCGATCGCCGTTCACGCGCCTGATCTACCCGGCCCCGGATCCGCAGACCCACCTGGCCGGCCTGGGCGTTCACCTCACACTCGACCTTGGGGGGCAGGCGCGTTTCGGACCCGATGTGCAATGGGTCGATTCGGCCGATGACCTTGCTGTCGACGCCAGCCGGGCGCCGCTGTTCGAGCAGGAAGTCAGGCGCTACTGGCCGGGTTTGCCACCGGGAGTGTTGCTGCCAGACTACGCGGGCATCCGCCCCAAGGTCAGCGGCCCTGGCGAGCCGGCGGCAGACTTTTGCCTGCAAGGCCCCAAGGACCATGGCGTGCCGGGCCTGGTCAATCTTTTCGCCATCGAGTCGCCCGGATTGACCAGTTGTCTCTCAATAGCCGAAGACGTGCGTCAAATGCTTGCCTGACGGTTGATTCAACCTAGAATGGCGCTGATCTTTGACTTGCACATGCACAGGAGTGAGGATGATGGGAGGCAATCTGCGTCGCCGTACGGTTACTGGGGCCCTCGTGGTGGTGGGTGCCGCCGCATTGATGAGCGCCTGCGGTGGGGGACACGAAGAGAGTGACTCGCTCACCCCGTCGTATGTGGGCAGCTACCGGGTGGCGATGAACCTGGCGTTCAACAGCTGTGGCGGCGCGCCCGCCGCCGCCCTGTCGCAAATCCATGTCATCACCCAGGTAGACCGCAACATTCTGGTCGAGCGCGACAACATCGCTTACCAGGGTAATGTGGAAACCGACAACAAGGGTTTTGTGGCGTACTCGAACGCCGCAGGGCGACCCGATCCCGAAGGCCGCATGTTCTACCGCAACACCGCCAATCCCAACCTTTACACGGTTGAGCAAACCGAGTTCTACACGTCCTGCCGGATCACGTACTCTGGCACCTCGGTCCGCATCTGATCCGGCCCGACTTCAGGCGCCGGCGAGGCGCGTCTTGAGGGCGTTGGCGGCCTCCCTGACCAGTTCAGGTCCGCGGTAGATCAGCCCGGTGTAGATCTGCACCAGGTCAGCCCCAGCCTCGATTTTGCTGACCGCGTCCGCCCCGCTCAGGATCCCGCCCACCCCCACGATCGGGAACCGCGGTCCCAGCGCCGCCCGAAGCGCCCGGATGACCCGGTTGCTCGATTCCAGCACCGGTGCACCCGACAGACCCCCGGCTTCCTCGGCATGGGCCAGGCCCTTGACGGCATCGCGTGACAGGGTGGTGTTGGTGGCAATCACCCCCAGGCTGTTGTCCGGCTCGCCCTGGCTGTCCGTTCCATAACGCAACAGTGTCGACGCGATCACGCCGATCTGGTCTTGGTCAAGATCCGGGGCGATCTTCAGGAACACCGGTGCTCGGCGGCCGCTGTGCTGCGCCAGCTGTTCGCGCCGTTCAGCCACCGCCCCCAGCAGGGCGTCCAGGGCCTGGTCGGATTGCAGGCTGCGCAGATTCTGGGTGTTCGGACTGGATATGTTGACGGTCACATAGTCGGCATGGGGGTAGACCCCTTCCAGGCAGGTCAGGTAATCGTCGGTGGCGCGCTCGATGGGCGTGCTGGCGTTCTTGCCAATATTGAGCCCCAGCCGCAGTCCGCCATCGGCCCCAGGACGGCGGCACCTGGCGCGCTGCACGTTGGCCAGGAAGCTGTCCAGCCCTTCGTTGTTGAAGCCCAGCCGGTTGATCAGGGCATGGGCCTGCGGCAGGCGGAACATCCGCGGCCGTGGGTTGCCTGGCTGCGCCTTTGGCGTGACCGTCCCCACCTCGATGAAGCCGAAACCCATGGCGGCCAGGCCGTCGATGCAATGGGCGTTCTTGTCCAGGCCGGCGGCCAGACCCACCCGGTTGGGAAACGCGAGGCCCGCCACGGTCACCGGGTCGTTCACGCGAGTCTGCGCGTACAGGCATGTGAGGGGGGTGTTCTGCACGCGCGCCAGGGCCTGCAGGGTCCGCTCGTGCGCGGTTTCCGGGTCCATGCCGAACAGGAAGGGACGGGCGAGAGCGTAAGGCAGCAAGGACATTGACGGGATAATGTGAGGATTCGAGGAAACCCTGATTGTCGCAAATGACCCAAGACGAGCTCAAAGCCCTGGTCGGCCAGGCCGCCCTTCAGTACGTCACGCCTGGTGAAATCGTGGGCGTGGGAACCGGTTCCACCGTCAACAAATTCATCGACGCGCTGGACACCATGAAGGATCGCATTGCCGGCACTGTCTCCAGCTCGGAGGCTTCCACCCTGCGTCTGCGTGCCCTGGGAATCCCTGTGCTGGAGACCTCGGAGGTGGAGGAGATCGGGGTGTATATCGACGGCGCCGACGAAATCGATGCCAGGGGTTACATGGTCAAGGGCGGGGGCGCAGCCCTTACGCGGGAAAAAATCGTGGCTGCCCAGTCGCTGCGTTTCGTTTGCATTGCCGACGAGTCAAAACTCGTGACCACCCTGGGTGCCTTTCCGCTGCCGGTGGAGGTCATTCCCATGGCCGTGGCGCGCCTGCAGCGTCAGTTCGCCGGCATGGGCGGGCAGGCCCGCGTGCGACTGAAGGACGGAGTTCCGCTGGTGACAGACAACGGACAGCACATTCTGGATGTCACAGGTCTGCAGATCGGCGATCCGCTGGCCTTTGAGTCGGAGGTCAATCAGTGGCCCGGCGTCGTTACCGTGGGCGTGTTTGCCCACCAGAAAGCGCAGGTGTGTCTGCTAGGGACCCCCGGCGGGGTGAAAACCCTGACTTTCTGAGGGTGATCAGAACCTGATGCCAGCAGGTGGCTGCACCGGTGGCGGTGCCGGCTCCGCACTGGCGGGAGCGCTGGATGGTTGCGCCGGTGGCCGCTGTGATGTTGCCGTGGGGGCCGCTGGTGGCTGGGCTTCAGCCACGGACACCAGGGGTGTGGCCGCCGGCCGACGGTAGCCGGCTGGCAATGCCGATTGGGCCGGGTAGCCGGCGACATCGAGGTAGCGCTTCCAGTCGGACTCGGCAAATCCCCGCAGCTGCTGGTTGCCGACGGTGAGAAGCGGAAGGGATGTGCCGCCGCTCAGGCGTTCCAGGGCCTGGATGTCGGCCCTGCTTTGCACCGACTTTTCGGTGAAGGGAATGCCGCGCCGCTCCAGATACGCGATGCCCGAGCGGCACGGGTTGCAGTCGGCACTGGTGTAGAGAACGACCGGGAATCGCCCCGCCGTCTGACGCAGTTCGAAGGGCAGGGCATTTCCGGCGCCCGCCGTCGGGCTGGTCGGGCTGGTTGCGGTCACAGGACGCGCAGCGGTGTTGGCAGGTGGCGGCTGGTCCGAATAGGTCACGCGCCCATCCGGTCCCACAATCCGGTAGACCCCTTGGGCGAGCACCGGCAAGGCCATCATGCCAGCGACTGCCAGCAGGTGAGGCATCAAGCGGCGCCGTGTGGGAAGCGAAGTGGGCATTGGAGGTCTCCGGATGGATCTTGGGTCGGATGCAGTGGGGGTCAGGCCATGCCCTGGTGACGCAGCAGGGCATCGATCGAGGGTTCGCGGCCACGGAAGGCCTTGAAGGACTCCATGGCAGGGCGGCTTCCGCCTGCTTCCAGGATGGCCTGACGATAACGCCGGCCGGTGTCCACATCCAGCGGTCCCCGACCAGTGTGCGCACCGGCCTCCTCAAAGGCGGCATAGGCGTCGGCCGACAGCACCTCGGCCCACTTGTAGCTGTAGTAGCCAGCCGAGTAGCCGCCCGCAAAGATGTGGCTGAAGGTGTGGGAGGTGCGGCTGTACTCAGGCGGGACGATGACGGCCACCTCTTCGCGGACCTGGCGCTGCAAGGCCAGCAAGGCGGCCTCGCTGGCCACCGCCTCGGGCTGGCTGTGCAGCAACATGTCGAACAGGGCAAACTCGACCTGCCTCAGCGTCTGCAGACCGCTCTGGAAATTGCGCGCCGCCAGCATCTTGTCATACAAGCTACGGGGCAGGGATTCCCCTGTGTCCACATGGGCGGTCATGTGCCTCAGGACATCCCACTCCCAGCAGAAGTTCTCCATGAACTGGCTCGGCAGCTCCACCGCGTCCCATTCGACACCACTGATGCCGGCCACATCCCGCTCGTTGACCTGGGTCAGCATGTGGTGCAAGCCGTGTCCGAACTCGTGGAACAGGGTGATCACATCGTCGTGGGTCAGCAGCGCCGGCTTGCGCAGGCCATCCACTTCAATCCCTTCGGCGAAGTTGCACACCAGATGGGCCACCGGCGTCTGCAACTGGCCATTGTCCGGGCGCATCCAGCGGCCCCGGACATCGTCCATCCACGCGCCACCGCGTTTGCCCTTGCGCGCCCCCGGGTCAAGGTAGAACTGACCAACGAGCTGGGGGCCGGACGGCGTGCTGCGCTCAATGCGGTAGAACTCGACGGCCGGGTGCCAGACGGGTGCCTGGTCAGGCCGGATGGCGACCTCGAACAGGGTTTCGATGATCTGGAACAGACCGGCCAGCACCTTGGGTGCAGTGAAATAGGGTTTGACCTCTTGCTCGCTGAAGGCGTAACGCGCTTCTTTCAGTCGTTCGCCGATGAAGGGCCAGTCCCAAGGCTGGGGATCGGTCAGACCCAGTTCGCTCGTCGCAAAGGCGCGCATGTCGGCCAGGTCTTTTTCGGCAAATGGGCGTGCCTTGGCCGCCAGGTCCCGCAAGAAGGCGATCACCTGCTCCGGTGAATCGGCCATTTTGGGAACCAGCGATACGTCAGCAAAATGGCGGTGCCCCAGCAGGCGGGCTTCCTCATGCCTGAGCGCCAGCAGCTCGGTCATGGTGGCCGCGTTGTCGAACTTGACGGCATCGCCGCTGGCCTGGTTGCTGGCCCGGGTGACATAGGCCCTGTACATCTTTTGCCGCACATCTGCGTTGCGCGCGAACTGCATGACCGGCAGGTAGCACGGCATCTTCAGTGTCAGCTTGTGGCCGTCCCGACCCTCGGCACGGGCCGCCGCCGCGGTGGCCTCCAGCACATCGGACGGCACGCCGTCCAGCTCCTGCGATGACGCATACAAGACGAAGGCGTCGGTGGCGTCCAGCGCGTTCTCGCTGAATTTCTGACCCAGCTCGGCCTGCCGTTCCTGGATGGCCGCGAAACGTGCCTTGGATTCACCCACCAGTTCAGCGCCCCCAAGCACAAACCCGCGCATGGCGTTGTGGTGGGCCCGTCGCTGTTCGTCCGTCAGCCGCGCCGTGTCCATGGCCTTGTACTTGGCATAGAGGCGTTCATCGGCGCCCAGGCGGGTCCAGAATTCGGTGACCTTGGGCAGGGCCGCGTTGTAGGCGGCCCGAAGTTCAGGCGTGTCGGCCACGCTGTTGAGATGGCTTACCGCGCCCCAGGCGCGCCCCAGCCGCTCGGTGGCGACATCCAGCCGGCTGGCCATGGCGTTCCATTCGGCTGGAAAATCTTCGGCACAGACGGCTTCAAGTGCATCACTGGCCTCGGCCAGAAGCTGATCCATCGCCGGCCCGACCGATTCAGGCGTGATGGCGTCGAACCTGATCAGGTCGGCCAGGTCAAGCAGGGGGTTGTCCGGACGGGGTGGCGCAAGGTCGTTCATGGGTGCTCAGATGGGTCGGGGCGGGGCAAGTTCAAGCCAGAAACAACCGGGCCGGGCTCACGCCGATTTCTTGATGCTCTTTTTCAGTACTTTGGCGCGCTTGATCTGGCCTCCGGGGGTCAGGCGCTGGTTACCGAGCACCCGCACCACCTTGACCTCCGGCCGCTGTCCGCCGCGCTTGCTGAACTTGAGCACCTTGACATCGCGCGGACCGGGTTTGCGTTCTTCATCGACCGGACGGGCTTTTTCGGGCACCGGTCGCCAGAGCACCAGCAGTTTGCCGATGTGCTGGATGGGCGCGGCGTCCAGCTCGTCGGCCAGGGTCTGGAGCATGGACTCCCGGGCCTGGCGGTCGTCGCTGAGCACGCGCACCTTGATCAGGCCATGGGCCTTGAGGGCGGCATCGACTTCCTTGCGCACGGCGGGGGTCAGGCCATCGGCGCCAACCATGACGACGGGGTCGAGGTGGTGGGCCTCGGCGCGGTGGACCTTGCGCTGGGCGGGTGTGAGTGTGATCTGGGACATGGGACAATTATCGTTGACCGGGCGTATCCTCGCCCGGGGAGCGCAGGTTCGCATACATGGGCATCAAAGTCAGGACGCAGTCCAAGAAGGTCGACAAGGCCTGGCTCAACCAGCACGTCAACGACCCTTATGTGCGTCTGGCACAGAAAGAGGGTTTCCGCGCTCGCGCGGCCTACAAGCTCAAGGAGATCGACGAGACCCTGGCGCTGGTGCAGCCGGGCCAGGCGATTGTCGACCTGGGCAGCACGCCGGGTGCCTGGAGCCAGTACCTCAGGCGCCGCCTGGGCACCGACCCGGCCACCGGGCGGCTGAAGGGCCAGATCATTGCGCTGGACATGCTGCCGATGGAGCCGGTCGAGGGGGTCCATTTCATACAGGGTGATTTCCGTGAGCCTGCCGTGCTGCAGCTGCTGGAGGACGCCCTGGCCGCGGAAGGTGTCGGCCGTCTGGATCTGGTGGTTTCTGACATGGCGCCCAACCTCTCCGGCATCCCCAGTGCGGACGCGGCCCGCATCACGGATCTGGTCGAGTTGGCGGTGGACTTTGCCAGCCGCCACCTGCGCCCAGAGGGCGCTCTGGTGGTCAAACTGTTCCACGGCGGCGCCTATGACCCCTTGGTGGCCCTGTTCCGGCGAACCTTCCGCACCGTCAAGACCGTCAAGCCGAAGGCCTCGCGGGACAAGTCCTCGGAAACCTTTCTGGTCGGACTGGGTCTGAAATGAGGCTGGCCTGTGTTTTCGGCTATCCCCTCGATTGACATTGCCTTGCCATATTGTGCGGTCATGGACTCTTGAAAGTCCTAAAATGGGCTTGATATGCCAGTTTTCCCTCTTGTTCTAGCCAGGAGCTGCAGTTGAACAACCAGTGGTTCTCGAAAATCGCCGTGTGGATGGTCATCGCCATGGTGCTTTTCACCGTATTCAAGCAGTTCGACGGTCGCGCCGTGGCCAGTGCCGGCACGGTCGGGTATTCCGAGTTCCTGGACATGGTCAAGACCGGGAACATCCGCACGGCCACCATCCAGGAAAGCCCCAGCGGCACGGAGATCGTGGCGGTCACGCAGGACGACCGTCGCGTGCGCACCACGGCCACCTTCCTGGACCGGGGTCTGGTGGGTGACCTGATCAACCACAACGTCAAGTTCGATGTGCGCCCCCGCGAGGAAGGTTCGCTGCTCATGACGCTGCTGGTCAGCTGGGGGCCCATGCTTCTGCTGATCGGCGTCTGGATCTACTTCATGCGCCAGATGCAGGGCGGCGGCAAGGGCGGGGCCTTCAGCTTCGGCAAGAGCAAGGCGCGCATGCTGGACGAGAACAACAACACTGTCACTTTTGCCGACGTGGCCGGTTGCGACGAGGCCAAGGAAGAGGTCAAGGAGGTGGTCGACTTCCTGAAAGACCCGTCCAAGTTCCAGAAGCTGGGCGGCCGCATCCCGCGTGGCCTTTTGCTGGTCGGCCCGCCGGGCACCGGCAAGACGCTGCTGGCCAAATCGATTGCGGGCGAAGCCAAGGTGCCCTTCTTCAGCATTTCGGGCTCCGACTTCGTGGAAATGTTCGTCGGTGTGGGCGCCGCCCGTGTGCGCGACATGTTCGAGAACGCCAAGAAGAACGCCCCTTGCATCATCTTCATCGACGAAATCGACGCCGTCGGTCGCCAGCGTGGTGCCGGTCTGGGTGGTGGCAATGACGAGCGTGAACAGACTCTCAACCAGATGCTGGTCGAGATGGATGGTTTCGAGACCAACCTGGGTGTGATCGTCATTGCGGCGACCAACCGCCCGGACATCCTGGATGCTGCCCTGCTGCGCCCGGGGCGTTTCGACCGCCAGGTCTATGTGACGCTGCCCGACATCCGTGGTCGTGAGCAGATCCTCAACGTTCACATGCGCAAGATCCCGCTGGGTACCGATGTGAACGCGTCCATCATCGCCCGCGGCACGCCTGGCATGAGTGGGGCCGATCTGGCCAACCTCTGCAACGAAGCCGCCCTGATGGCCGCGCGTCGCAACGCCCGTCTGGTCGAGATGCAGGACTTCGAGAAGGCCAAGGACAAGATCTTCATGGGTCCGGAGCGCAAGAGCATGGTGATGCCCGAGTCCGAGCGTCGCAACACCGCCTACCATGAGGCCGGTCATGCGCTGATTGGCAAGCTGCTGCCCAAGTGCGACCCGGTGCACAAGGTCACCATCATCCCGCGTGGCCGGGCGCTGGGTGTCACCATGAGCCTGCCTGAGAGCGACCGCTACAGCTACGACAAGGAGTTCATGCTGAACCAGATCAGCATGCTGTTCGGCGGGCGCATTGCAGAAGAGGTGTTCATGAACCAGATGACCACCGGAGCCAGCAACGACTTCGAGCGTGCCACCCAGATCGCCCGTGACATGGTGATGCGCTACGGCATGACCGATGCCCTGGGCCCCATGGTTTACGCCGAGAACGAGGGTGAAGTCTTCCTGGGTCGTTCGGTCACCAAGACCACGCACATGAGCGAGCAGACCATGCA
>SBFU01000138.1 GCA_006227785.1 Burkholderiales bacterium | reverse complement strand
CGCCTTTTCGATGGTGGTGGGTGCTGACGGGGTCGAACCGCCGACCTACGCCTTGTAAGGGCGCCGCTCTACCGACTGAGCTAAGCACCCGACCGTAAACCGGTGCGGACGCTCAGTTCAATGCATCCTTGAGTGCCTTGCCCGGACGGAACTTCGGCACTTTGGCGGACTTGATTTTAATCTCAGCGCCCGTGCGCGGGTTGCGGCCCTTGCGGGCGGGTCGCTTGGTCACGGCAAACGAACCGAAGCCGACCAGGGAAACGGTACCACCCTTTTTCAGCGTGGTGCGGATGGCGGTGATGGTCGAGTCAAGTGCACGGGTCGCAGCCGCCTTGGAAATGTCGGCATTCTTGGCGATGTGTTCGACGAGTTCAGTTTTGTTCACGTATAGCCCCTCTTGAAGTGATAAGTGATGTTCCGCGCAAAGAAACGGCCCATGGCCCGCGCCGGGCCGACGCCCGGGGGCTCATGGAGCCGGTCATGGTGCATCGCCAGCCCCGCAGGGGCCACAGCGCACACGTCTGCATTAGACCCATGCGGGGCGGCGCCTGTCAATAAAAAACAGGATCCACGCCGTTATGTCCTTGAACGAAAGCGGTGATTCTAGTCGCAAGTGTGGTCAGGAGACTGCAAGCGCCAGGGTCAATCGCGTTCAGCGGGACGAGCGCACCACCAGGCTCACACCAAAGGCGGTCAGGGCAATGCCCAGCACCGTGGTCAGTGTGATGGGTTCGCCGAACAGCACCCAGGCAATCAGGGCGGTGCAAGGTGGAACCAGGTACATGAGGCTGGTGACCGATGCCGCTGCGCCGCGCTGGATGAGCAAGTACAGCAACGAACTTCCTCCCAAGGTGAGGCCAAGCACCGACCAGGCCATGGCGCCAGCCAGTTCGGTGTTCCATTGCATCGGCTCGTTCTCCAGCAGGGCCAGAGGCAGGGTGACGGCCAATGCAGCCATCAGTTGGACCGCGTTGGCGCTTCGCACATCACAGGGTTTCACAAAGCGCTTCTGGTACAGCGTGCCCACCGTGATGGCCAGCAGAGCGAGCACGGCAAAGGACAGGTTCAGCCAGGTGGCCGTGTCACCCGGGCCGCCACCCTTGAACTTGTGCGAGACCACCAAGACCAGGCCGGCAAAACCCAGCAGCAGACCAAGCCATTGGCGACGGCTGACATCGCCCCCCTGCCCGCCCACGCTGCTGAGCCAGATCGCCGTCAGCACCGGCTGCAGGCCCACGATGAGGGCCGACAAACCCGAGCCCATGCCCGCCTTGACGGCGGCCCAGACACCACCGAGGTAGGCCGCGTGCATCAGGATGCCGGTGACCGACAGATGCAGCCACTGGCTGCGCGAAGCCGGCCACTTCACCGCCGCCAGCCAGATCCAGGGCAGGAAGCACAGAATGGACAGCGCATACCGCACAGCCAGAAATTTCATGGGGGGCGCGTGCGGCATGCCATAGCGCGCCACGATGAAGCCCGTGCTCCAGATGAGCACGAACACCCAGGGCATGGCACGCAGCCAGGCGTTGTCTTCTGAAGCAGATGGCATGGAAACGGAGCCTCAGCGGGCCCGAGCGCGGATTTCGGGCAAGGCCTTCTGAAGGTAATAGACCATGGACCATACCGTGAGCACCGCCGCCAGCCAGATCAGCCAGGTGCCCCATACCCTGGTGTCGATGAAGCCCAGCACGCGGCCATCAAAGAGCAGGAAGGGAATGGCCACCATCTGGACGGTGGTCTTGAGCTTGCCCAGCATGTGCACCGCCACGCTCTTGGTGGCACCGATGATCGCCATCCACTCGCGCAGGGAGGAAATGGCAATTTCGCGCCCGATGATGATCAGGGCCACAAAGACATCGGCCCGATCCAGGTGGACCAGAACAAGCAGACTCGCACACACCAGGAACTTGTCGGCCACCGGGTCCAGAAAGGCCCCGAAGGCAGAGGTCTGGTTCAGTTTGCGCGCCAGGTAGCCATCGGCCCAGTCGGTCAGTGCAAACACGACAAACATGACGGTGGCCATGAGGTTCTTCTGCGACAGACCCAACCCATCAACGTAGTACACGCCGATGATGAGCGGAATGGCCACGATGCGGGCCCAGGTCAGCAGGGTCGGCAGGTTGAAGAACATGCCGTCATTATGGGCCAGCCCTGCTCCGAACCGGGAGCACGCGATCCGGCGCCGGGCCGCCCCAAGCCGGATCAGCCCCCCTGGGGGGCAGCGACCCGCGCAGCGGCGGAGCGTGGGGGCCGTATCAATGCAACGCGCGGTAAATGGTGTCGGCCAGTTCCGCCGAAATGCCTTCCACCGTGGCCAGGTCATCGGCGCTGGCCGCCGCCACACCCCGGATACCGCCAAAGCGTTGCAGCAGCCGCGCCCGCTTGCGCGGACCGACGCCCGGAATGTCCTCCAGCTTGCTGCCGCCGGTGCGCACCCGTGCCCGCTGCGCACGCATGCCGGTGATGGCGAAGCGGTGCGCCTCGTCCCGGATCTGCGCCACCAGCATCAGTGCCGCAGAGTCGTGGCCCAGGTAGACCTTGTCCCTGCCGTCGGCAAACACCAGCTCTTCCAGACCCACCTTTCGACCCTCGCCTTTTTCGACGCCCACGATCAGTGACAGGTCGAGGCCCAGCTGCCGAAACACCTCGCGCGCCATGCTCACCTGCCCCTTGCCCCCGTCCACCAGCACCAGATCGGGCATACGTGGCCCCTTGGGCGCTTCAGCGGTATCGGTGGTGGCTTCCTCCGAAGGAGCCGCATCGGGCTTCACCGCTTCGCCTTCGCGTTCGGCGCGCAGGACCTCGGCGATCTTGCCGTAGCGGCGCAGAAGCACCTGCCGCATGGCGGCATAGTCATCCCCAGGCGTGATGCCTTCGATGTTGTAGCGACGGTACTGGCTGTTCTGCATCTTGTGGGCTTCGAACACCACGCAGGATGCCTGGGTCGACTCCCCCGCCGTATGCGAGATGTCGAAACATTCGATGCGCAGTTCGTCCAGGTTGTCATCGGGCAGGGCCAGCGCCTCGGCCAGGGCACGGGTGCGGGCCTGCTGCGAGCCCTCTTCGGCCAACAGACGGGCCAGCGCGATCTCGGCGTTTTTCTGCGCCATATCCAGCCAGGCGCGCCGGTGCTCGCGCGGTTGGTGGACGGCCTGCAGGCGGGAGCCCGCCTGCGTCCCCACCGCCTCGATCAGCGACCGGTCAACCGGATGGCTGGTCACCAGCGTGTGTGGCAAGGCTGCACCCAGGTAATGCTGGGCAATGAACGCCTCCAGCACACGCACGTGCAGGCGCTCAAGCGGGTCTTTTGCGCTGGTGTCTCCGCTCTCGGCATCCAACCCTTCGTCAATCTGGGTGGCGTCGTCCACGTGCGCCGGAAAATACGGCCGATCGCCCAGGTGCCGGCCACCGCGCACCATGGCCAGGTTGACGCAGGCCTTGCCGCCCTGCACCTTCACCGCCAGGATGTCGACGTCGCGGTCGCTGGCGGTGTCCATGGCCTGCTGGTGCAGCACGCGCGAAAGCGCGGTCATCTGGTTGCGAATCTCGGCCGCCTGCTCGAACTCGAGCTTGTCAGCGTGGGTCATCATGCGCTGCTCCAGCTCGTCCAGCACGGCCTGCGTCTCGCCACGCAGGAAGCGCTCGGCAGCGGCCACATCTCGGCCATAGGCTTCGGTGTCAATCAGGTCGACACAGGGGCCACTGCAACGCTTGATCTGGTAGAGCAGGCAGGGCCGCGTGCGGTTGGCAAACACCGTGTCTTCACAGGTGCGCAGGCGGAACACCTTCTGCAGCAGGGTGATGGACTCCTTGACCGCCCAGGCGCTGGGGTAAGGACCGTAGTAGCTGTGACGCCGGTCCACCACACCCCGGTAGTAGGCCATGCGCGGAAAGGCCAGCATGGGCACCGGCTTCGGGCCGGCGGTGCGGAAGGTCTCGCGGGTGCCGGTGATCTTGAGGTAGGGGTAACTCTTGTCGTCGCGGAACAGGATGTTGAACCGCGGGTTCAAGGTCTTGATGAGGTTGTTTTCCAGCAGCAGCGCTTCGGCCTCGGAGCGCACCACGGTGGTCTCCATGCGCACAATGCGGCTCACCATGTGGCCGATGCGGGTACCGTCGTGGCTCTTCTGGAAATAGCTGCTGACGCGTTTTTTCAGGTTGCGCGCCTTGCCGACGTAGAGCAGCTGACCTTGCGCATCGAAATATCGGTAGACGCCTGGCAAGCCGGGCAAGGCCGCCACCTCGGCCAGCAGGGCATCGGGCGTGGGCTCAGGAGACTCTGGGACGGACATGATCCCTATTGTCGTCTCGTCAGCACTCAGGGCTTCTGCCATTGTTATATTGGCGCCCGCACCGCCCGATCCATAACCGCGTGAACCTCCCCCGCCCCGCCCTCTGGGACATCTTCTGCCATGTGGTCGACAACCTCGGCGACATCGGTGTCTGCTGGCGTCTGAGCGCCGACCTGGCTGCACGCGGCCAGCGGGTTCGGCTGTGGGTGGACGAACCGGAACCCCTGCGCTGGATGGCACCCGGCGCGCTGGAAGGATGCTGGCCGGGAGTCGAGGTGATTCACTGGACACGCCCGCTGCCAGAGGGTCTGGCGGCCTCGCTGCCTCCTGCCGATGTGTGGATCGAAGCCTTTGGGTGCGACCCGGCGGATGAAATGGTTCTGGCGCTTGCCGAACGCATCGGCCGTGGCGAGCCGCCGCCCGTCTGGATCAACCTGGAGTATCTGAGCGCCGAGCCCTGGGTGGAACGCTGCCATGGCTTGCCATCCCCGGTGTTGAGCGGCCCGCTCAAGGGCCTGACCAA
>SBFU01000499.1 GCA_006227785.1 Burkholderiales bacterium | reverse complement strand
GGCGCTGCACCGTGCCCACCGTTTCATAGCCGGGCACAAGGGGATAACCCAGGCCCGGGAAGGGCGGCATGCTGCCATCCCACAACATGCGCTCGGTGCCCGTGCTGATGCCGCTGAAATCGACCGCCACTTCGATGTCACCCGGCTGCGGCGGGCGCATGTCCAGCGATCGCACCGAAAGCTCACGGGGGCGATCAAAAACGATGGCGGCGGCTTTCATGGGTGTATTAAAGGTCTGACATTACAAAATGTCAACTAAAAGTGACACCTGCAGGTGTCTCGGATGAAGGGACCGTCTGACGCGTCTTGCGACCGACCAGCAGCCGGGCATGGATCGGCATGGGGTTGGGCACCGGTTCGATGTGGGTGAAGCCGGCTTCCTGCATCAGTCCGGTCAGGGCTTCCGGCGTGCGCAGCCGGCCTGGCCCCATGGCCATCAGGTAGAAGTGGTAATAGGGTGCGGTGGGGGTCGGCTCGCCCTGCGGGCCGGCCATCGGCTCGGCCAGCAGCAGGCTGCCACCCATGGGCAGGCAGCGGTGGATGGCGCGCAGCAGGCGTCTGACCGTGTCATCGTCGTGGTCGTGAGCGACACGCAGCAGCGTGACGAGGTCGGCCCCCGTGGGCAGCTCGTCGTCGATGAAACTGCCGCCGTGGACCTTCAGCCGGTCACCCAGACCGTTGCGCGCGCTGGCCTGTGCTGCCAGCCGGGCCACCGGCGGCAGGTCGAACAGCGACAGCGCCAGGTGCGGGTGGGCCTGCCCCAATGCCGTGACCCAGCCGCCGAGTCCGCCGCCGACATCGAGCACATGCCGGTGGTCGGCAAACGGGTAGCTGGCCAGCAGCTCGTCGATCACGAAGCGTTGCGAGTTGCCCATCAGGTCCGAGTAGTGGGCGAACACGTCGGCCCCGCCGGTCGACGGGTTCGCCGGGGCCGGTTCAGCGGCCGCATCGGGTTGTGGCGTCTGGGAATAGGGCCACAAGCGGTTCATCCGCGTGTCGCCCGGCTGGCGCAGCAGGGCGAGCGGGTCTGCCAGGTCCTGGTACAGCGTGGCGTTGTGCTCGACCATGTCACGAATGCCCTGGTGCACCACCACCGGGGCGCCCAGTGGCCCAAGTCCAAGGCGTCCGCCGCTTCGGCGTTCGAGCAGGCCGATGGAGACCGCCGAGTCCAGCAGGCGGTCCAGCCCGGCTTCGGTCATGCCCGTCAGTTGCGCCAGTTGCGCAGGCGTTCTGGGTGACGCATGCACGGCTTCGAGCAGTTTCAGTCGCACACAGCCGAGCAGCACCTGCGAGTGCACAAACCCCGCCATCACGCCGAACAGCCGTTCGGCGCGGCGGCGCACCAGCCAGCGCGTCAGGATCGAACTGGACGCCCAGCGCTGCAGCGCCGGGGCGGTGGTCCAGCGATCCACCAGCCGATCCAGCCGGTCACGCCAGTGTTCCTGGTCCACGGGGTTGGTCAAGGGCGCGGTGTTGGGCAGGGACGGCATGTCGGACGCTCCCGGTTCAGATCGCCAGTGGCAGGACCCTGGCAGGCTCGCCTGCGGCAGCGGACGGTTGTCGGTCAACGCGGTCGCTGGGGATCAGGCGTTCGGATTCGAGCCGCACGATCCGCTGCAGCACCGCACGCGCTGGGCAGTCAGGGATGGAGATCACGGCCGCATCCATCAGGGCGCGAAAATGCGCCACCGCGCCCTCGATGCCCATGGCGGCGGCAGCGCTGGGACGGCCGTGCTGCACGTCCTGTCCCGCCGGTTTGCCCAGCGCATCGGCGTTGAGCATCACGTCGCGGATGTCGTCGGCCACCTGGTAGGCCTCACCAAGGTGCTCGCCCAGCGCCTGCCAGGGCTGCGGGTCTGCGCCTGCCGCCAGGGCTCCGGCTCGTGTGGATGCGACGAACAGGGCGCCGGTCTTGGCGCGCTGGTACTGGCCAAGCGCCACATGCGACTCGCATTCCCAGGCCTGGCCGGCCACGATGCCCCTTGGAGCGCCGACGCCATCACACAGGGTCTGCAGCAGGCTGGCCAGACGTGTGGGATGGCGGGCGCCGGCCCTGGCCATGCTCTGGTAGGCCATCACGATCAGGGCGTCGCCTGCCAGCAGCGCCAGTGGCTCTCCATACTGGCGGTGTACCGAGGGCAGGCCGCGGCGCGAGTCGGCGTCATCGAAGCAGGGCATGTCGTCATGGACCAGCGAGGCGCAATGCAGCAGTTCGATCGCCACCGCTGCGGCATCGGTGAGCTCCGGTGCGTCTTCACCGCACGCCGCGGCGACCGCCAGGCACAGCTGGGGCCGGATGCGGGCGCCGCCCGGAAACACGGCATGGCGCAGGGCACGCATCAATCGGGGGGGCGCATCCGGACGGTCGCACGAGGCCATCTGGTGTTCGAGTGCTTGCTCGATCCGTGAGATCAGTTGCATGTTTCCCTCGGCCGTCTGCACTGTCATGGGCTTATGACAGGTCTGAGTGTCAATGTAACATTACAAATCTCCATGTCAACTTTTCTTTGCATGCCGGTGTCGCGGTCCGGCCGACAGCCACACGGGCGCAGCCCGATCGGCCACCGGGCCTGAACAGGGCCGGCATGAATCGGGGCGCCGACGGGTCAGCGGGAAGGGGAGCGGGGGGAGTCAGCGGCGGCGGGGCGCTCGTGCGGCGCCTGCACCAGGCCGTATGGCCGGGCCAGCCGGAACACATGCGCCGGCACCATGGAGCGCACCCGCGCCGGCATGTCACGGCGCAGGTGGACCAGGGTTTCCAGGGCCTTCATTTCGACCCGGGCGCGCGCGAACTCCAGCCCGCGGGGGCCGATGCGCGGCATCAGCCAGGCCACCAGAGGGCGGACCCAGGCGGGCATGCGCCGCGTTGGCAAGCCGCCCGCTGCGCGCTGCAGGTTGGCCAGGAAGCCGCGCACGGCGCCAGCCCGCTGTCCGGCGCTCGACGGCGGCGTGAGCAGCACCTCGTCACCCAGCAGGTCCAGCAACTGCTGGCCCCGCTGGTTGCGCACCAGCACCCACTGCTCGCCGCGGCCGCCCATGTAGCCCACCGTGACATCGGCCAGCGCGTTGGTGTAGTCCACACAGGTGCGGCAGGTGGTCGGAAAGAAATCGGCAGGCAGGTCCGACAGCGGCAACTGCAGAAAGGGAATCAGCCGCTGCTGGCCGTTGTCGGTGCGAATTTCGACCTGGTAGTCCGCGCGGAACTCGAGGTAGCGGATGTCCTGTGGCCTGGGCGACAACAGGGCCAGGAAGTCGTGGAAGCGTTCGGTGTGGGTGTTGTCCGAGCAGGGCAGCCCGATGACGTGCAGGCTTTCCAGGCCATGCTCGCGGCGCAGTTGTTCCTCAATGGCGCGCAGCGGGTACACCTGGCACGGAATGGCAATCACCGCCAGGCGCCGCAGGCCCTGGCGCAGCGCCGGCTCGATCTGTGCGAGCAAGGGCGCATAGCCCATGCGCATGCCCCGGCAGGCGGCCATGTCCTGCGGCCGGGTCACCACCACCGGCTGGGGCCGCCAGCGGTCCTGCGGATGGGGCCCCATGCAGATCACCGCATCGACCGCGCCGCTTTCCAGCAGGCGCTCGGCCAGGCGGGTGGTGATGCCGGTCCACTGTGCACCGTCCAGCGGGCGACGCAGCCGGGCCTGCCACATGGCCTGCAGCGGCCCGAAATGCAGCTCGTCGCCCGGTGCCTTTCCTCCTGCATTCTCGTCGCGGGGCCGGCCATGGACCTGCCGTTCCATGCGCGGGTAGTCCGGCCGGATGAACTGGCAGGCCTGACCACAACGCTGTGGCTGCGCGGTCCGCGACAGCCCGCAGTCGGTGCACAGCCGGCGCAGCGGCGGCTCCTGGACGGGCATGGGCGACGCGGTCACGCCATCACCTCGCTGTCGGGGGGCGGTTGTCCGTCCCAGCAGGCCAGCAGGTGCGCAGCCACCAGAGCCGGCGCCTCTTCATGGGCGAGGTGCCCCAAACCCTGCAGCCAGACACAGCGGCCGCGCGCCGCTTCGGGCAGGGTGGCCATCACCCGTCTGGACTGGGCTGGGGACACCGTCCGGTCGCAGGCGCCGACCAGCAGGTCCAGCGGAACGTCCAGGCGCCCCAGGTCGCGCGCCAGCCCGGGCAGGTCCCAACTGGCCATCATGGCCAGGGCGCCGCGGGCATGGGCCGGGCTTCGCACCAGACGGTGGTACAGCGCCACGCCCTGGTCATCGAGGCGGGAACCTGTGCTTTCCAGCAGCCGGCCAAGGACCCCCGGCGCCCGGGCATGCCAGGCGAACACCCGGGGCACCCAGGTCTGCCCCGCCAGCAGGCGAGCGGCCGGCGCGAACAGGCGCCCGGCCGTGCCCTCCAGTGGCAGCAGGGCCGGGTTCAGTCCCACCACGCGCCGGGGCTTGATCAGACCGTCCAGGCACATGCGGATGGCCACGGCGGCGCCGGCCGAGTGGCCCACCACCAGGTCCGGCAGCCGGCCCAGCACTTTCAGCAGCGCATGCACCGCCTGTGCCATGCCGCGCAGGCCCATTTCAGGTGCCTGAGCACCGGCTGCCGGCAAGCCGGTGAAGGCATGGCCGGGCAGGTCGGGTGCAAGCACGTCAAAGCGGCGGGCCAGCAGCGGCGCCAGATCGCGCCAGGAGTGGGTGGAGGCGCCTGTGCCATGCAGCAACAGCGCGCAGGGCGCGTCCGCTCCACCCGCTGAGGCGAATTGCTGCACATGCCAGCGCAGACCGCCGCTGGCCACGATGCGGCTGTGTGCGCTGTTCGGCCAGTGGGCCCCGTCGCGCTCCCAGATCAGGTCATGGCGTGTCATGCCGGCCGCGGCGACAGCGCGTT
>SBFU01000063.1 GCA_006227785.1 Burkholderiales bacterium | reverse complement strand
CTGCTGGCCGACCACGGCGACACCGTCTGGGTCGAGGACCCGGCCTACTGGGGCGCGGTCAAGGCCTTCCTGGCGACCGGTCTGGCCCTGCACCCGGTGCCCGTGGACGAAGAAGGCATCCGGCCGAGCGCGGCCGACGATGCGAAGGCGCCGCGCCTGATCTACCTCACGCCTTCGCACCAGTACCCGACCGGCGCAGTGATGAGCCTGCCGCGGCGCCAGCAGCTGCTGTCAACCGCGCGCGCCCACAAGGCCTGGGTGCTCGAAGACGACTATGACAGCGAATACCGCTTCTCGGGGCCGCCGATTTCAAGCCTTGAAGGGCTGGACACGGACGGACGGGTGCTCTACATGGGCACCTTTTCCAAGGTGCTCTACCCTGGCATCAAGCTGGGCTATCTCGTGGTTCCCAAGCCGCTGGTGGAACCCTTCCGCCAGGCGCACTACGACCTCAACCGCCCGGGCCAGATGCCACTGCAGGCCGCGCTGGCCGAGTTCATGGAAATGGGGCATTTCAGCAGCGCCCTGCGCCGGGCCCGCCAGAGCTATGGCGAGCGGCGCCAGTGCCTGCTTGAAGCGCTGCGGCCCGTGCTCGCCGGAGACACGGCCATCAGCGGCGCCGAGCAGGGGCTGCATCTGTGCCTGCGGTTGCCGCTGGAGGTGGACGACAAGGCACTGGCCCAGCAGCTGGCCCGACAGGGCCTGACCGTGCGGCCGCTGTCGTCCTACTGCCTGGCACGCCAGGACCTCAAGGGTCTGGTGATTGGCTACGGCTACGCGCCGCTGAGCGCCATCCAGAGTGGGGGGCCGCAGATCGCGGCCGCCGTGCGCGCCCTGGCTGCCTGACGTTCAGGTGTGGTTCGGGCCGTCGTCCTTGCCGCGGCCGCGCCGCTGGTGACCGGCGCCGTCATCGGCGCCACGACCCCGGCGCGCATGGTTGGCCCCGTCGTCCTTGCCACGGCCACGGCCACGGCGGTCGGCACCCGCACCGTCGTCGGCGCCGCGTTTGGCCAGATCGAAGGTGGCGGCCGAGCCGGAAAGCGAGGACGGTGTGGTGGCCGCCTGGGCCAACAGACTGGCCGAAGCGAGCAACGCGGCCATCAGCACGGGGGTCATTCGGGTCTTCATGGTGATCTCCTTGAACAGGTGAAGTGGGTTGTTTGTGGGATATTTTCCCACGCAATGTACAAAGCACCCACCATGCCAAACCTCGATTCCCTACCAACATCGTTGATATGAAAGGATTTTTTTCCCCGAAGACCGGGAGGCCGGCGCAACGGTCAGCGGGTCAACACCCCCAGTTGGGTGGTTTGACCCACCCACGTCGCTCAGGGCCTGAGGCCGAACTTGTCGATGCGGTAGCGCAGGGTGTCGCGCGAAATGCCCAGCGCCCGTGCTGCCTGGGTCACGTTCCAGCGGTTGCGCTCCAGCGCGCTGAGCAGCAGGCGCCGCTCGGCCTCGGGCAGGCTGGTCGAGCCCGGGTCTTGCAAATCGGTCAGTTCCCCAAGGTCCGTCTGCGGCGCCACAGGCAGCGGCAAGTCCTCCACCTCGATCACCGGATCGCTGGCCAGTATCACGCACTGCTCGACCAGATTGCCCAATTCGCGCACGTTGCCGGGCCACCGGTGGCGGGCCAGCGCCGTCAGCGCCTCGTCCGAAAAGCGCAGGGCCCCCTTCCCGTAGCGCCGCGCCGAACGCGCGAGAAAGGCCTGTGCCAGCTGGACCACATCGCCCTCACGCAGGCGCAGGGGCGGCAGATCGATGCGCATCATGCCCAGCCGGTAGAACAGGTCGCCTCGGAACGAACCTGCTCGCACCATCTCCTCCAGCGGGCGGTTGGTCGCCGCCAGCACCCGCACATCCACCTGCTGTTCGCGCACACTGCCAAGGCGGCGGAAGCGGTGGTCCTCCAGCAGCTTGAGCAGCTTGGCCTGGGTGGCCAGCTCGAGTTCACCCACTTCGTCCAGGAACAGGGTCCCGCCATGGGCGGCCTCGACCAGACCGATACGGCGTTCGCGGGCATCGGTGAAGGCCCCGCGCTCGTGCCCGAACAGCTCGCTCTCGACCAGCTGCGCCGGCAGGCTGGCACAGTTGATTTCGACAAACGGGCCGTGGCGCCGCGGGCCCTCCCCGTGCAGCGCGCGGGCGACGAGCTCCTTGCCGGTACCGGTCTCGCCACCGATCAGCACCGCCGGTGCCCGCCCTTCGCTCATCCGGGTCTCGGCCACCACCAGTTGGCGCAAGCGCTCACGCAGGCGCTGCATGGCCGGCGAATCGCCCAGCAGGGCGGCCAGACCGTCGGTGGCCGGCGACGCCGAACCGGGCGCACCGGCGCGCAAATGCCGCAGTTCCTGGGCCTGGCGCTGCTGCTGGACCGCCCGGTCCAGCACCTGCTTGAGCTGGTGCAGCGACACCGGCTTGATCAGGTAGTCGAAAGCGCCGGCCTTCATGGCTTCGACCGCCACCTTCTCGCTGCCGTGGCCGGTGGCCATCACCACCGGCAGCGACGGTTCGAGCGCACGCATGCGCTGCAACACCGTCAGCCCATCCTGGCCCGGCAGGTTGTGGTCCAGCACCACCACATCCGGTCGCCCGGACTCCAGCAGCGCCAAGCCTTCCTCACCGCTGGTCGCGCCCTCGCAGCTCAGACCGTGCCGTTCCAGATAGAGCAGCATGTTGCGGGCCAGCACGGGCTCGTCCTCAACGATCAGTACCTTGTAACTCATGGACAGTCATCCGTCGGCCAAAGGGCGGGTCGGTGGCACCAGTGGCAGAAACACGCGGGCCTCGGTGCCCTGGCCCGGCTGGCTCTGCAGGAGCAGGCTGCCGCCCAGACGCTCGATGCTGCGACGGGCCAGGGGAAGGCCCACCCCGAGTCCGGTGCGCTTGGTGGTGTGAAAGGGCAGGAACACCCGTTCGAGATCCTCCTTGGCCATGCCAATGCCGGTGTCGGAGACCGTCACCCACAGCCCCCGCCCTTCCTCCTGTGCCGACAGGCGCAGCCGACCTCCGTCAGGCATGGCATCCAGCGCATTGGTGACCAGGTTGTCGAACGCCTGCTCCAGGGCGGGCGCGTCGGCCTTGGGCTGTGGCAGCCGCGCCGGCCAGTCGCAGGCCACCGACACGCCCTGACGTTCCATCCGCAGCGCGTGGTCGGCCACCACCCGGTTCAGCAGGTCGTCGATGGCCACCGGTGTCAGTGAACGCCCGCCCTGCTGGGCATACGCCAGCAGCTTCGCAATCCAGGTCTGAAGGCGGTCCACCTCCGACATGATGTCACCCGCCTGCTCCCGCTCCGGCCCCATGGCCATGAGCTCCGCGCTGGAGCGGATCGCCCCCAGCGGGTTGCGCAAGCCATGGGCCACGGCAGAGGCCATGTCACCCACCGCCGCCAAGGATTCGTTGGCCACGATGGTGCGCTGCTGGCGCGCAATCTGCCGATCCGCCTGCATCACCAGCCACACCAGGGCGAGGTAGGTCACCAGACCACTGAGCACACAGGCGGCCCACACCCAGCGGGTGATCTCGTGCACATCGTTGAGCAGGTCCTCGGGCAGCATGTACAGCTCGATCACGCCCACCACCCGGGCGGCCGTGTCCTGCACCGGAATGTAGACCTCGACCGCATCGAGCGCATCGTTGCGCAGAAAGGCGTGCTCGGGCTTGATGAAGCTGCTGGCCTGCAACAGCTCGCTTTCGACCTCCAGCGCACCGGTCAGCGCGCTGTCGAGCTCGTCATTGGTGCCGGCGTCCCGTCCGATGGCGCTGGGGTTGGTGGACCAGACCACGCGCCGTGTCGTGTCAAACACATTGGCATGCCCAAGACCGGGCATGCGTGCCAGTTCGGCGAACAGGGACTCCATGCCCTGCGTGTTGCGGGCGTTGACAAAGAACTGGTCGCCGCGGTGCATCCGCATCAGGCTGCCGACGAAATCGCGCGCCAGCTCGGCGTTGTGGCGGATCATGCGCTCGGCCACGTACTGGGACAGCAACGTGGCACTGGTCAGGGCGGTGGCCACCACGCACAGCAGACTCAGGGCGGCAAAGCGACGCGTCCAGAACAGCGGTGGCCTACCCAGCAGCGAACGAACGGAAACAGGCGCCATGCTGTCAAACCCTGGCCGCGCCGGTATTGGCGCCCGCCCATTGTACGAACCGCTGGAGAGCGGGCCGAATGCGGCCAACGGGTGGGGTATATCCCCCATTGTGCGTTTCAGAATGGGGTATTTGCCCCACCCACAAGGCCGGCCAGCGCCCACCACCAACGCGCGCCGAAGGCACAAAACCCTTGCCTGTCAGGGACTTGCGCGAGGTCGGCGGTTCGACAAGGTAGGACATGGCATGGGCGTTGCAAGAGATGTTCCGTCCTTTCACACCCGACCGCCCCATGAAAGCCGCCAGCGCGCCCGCCGCCCGCCCGAACAAGCCGTCCTCCGGATCTGCCCAGGTGATCGCGTGGCCGCTCGTTCCACAGCGCCCAGCCGCCCTGTCGGGACACACCATCGGCACGGAAGCCGCGGAACATCAACCGCCGGCGCTGGCCATGGAAATGGCCTGCCTGCGCACCGCACCCGGGAGCGGGCGCTGGTACGGCCTGGCCGGCACCGGCTGAGGACCCGCCGGCCTCAGCCGAGGCGGTCCTTCATGCGGTACCACCACATGCCCAGCGCCAGGCTGGGTGTGCGCAGCAGCGGACCGCCCGGGAACCGGTGGTGGCGCAGCCGGGCAAACAGGTCGAATCGCTCGGCCTGACCGGCCACCGCCTCGGCCACCAGCTGGCCCGCCAGCCCGGTCAGCGCCACACCATGCCCGCTGAAGCCCTGCAGGTAGTAGAGGTTGTCGCC